>NZ_JAYRCW010000023.1:25015-29545 GCF_041909755.1 Sandaracinobacter sp. | reverse complement strand
GATCAGGCTGCCGACGGTCTTTGAGCCGTTCGGCGCGATGACGTTGCCCAATGTACCGCCGGCCAGCGCGCCGACGATGAGGCCGGTGGTGCCGTCGGAGCGGCGGCAGTAGTAGCGGTTGTCGGAGCCGCGGTAGATATAGTCGTTGCTGCTGAGGCGGCGCGGCTTGTAGCGGCTGTCTGCCACATAATAGCGTTCGGGGTATCGGGCGTCCCACGCGCGCGCGTCCTTTGCGCGTTTGCCATGGGCTGGGGCGTGCGGGGGCGGATCGGCCAGCGCGGGGGTGGCGAGGGCCATCAGGGCGAGGGCGGCGAGGGTGTGTTTCAGCATGTTCTGCTCCATTTTTTGCTTCGTGCGACCGGCTTGCGGAGTTCTGTGCGTGGCCGGGGCGGATGGTCTGGCCCGGCCGTGGTGAGGTGATGGTTGATCATGCTGCCCGAACGACGGATGAACAACCCGGTTCATGGCGGATGCGGCAGGGAGGGGGCGATGGGGGGCGATCGGGCTGCCCCGCCCTCTTCCCTTGCCGTTCGCCCCCTGGCGGCGCTAGGGAGCGCCGTTGATTTCCTGAGGAGTGATTGCCCAGTGTCTGCCCTGATCCACCTGACCCTTCCTGATGGCTCGGTTCGCGAAGTCGCGGCCGGGACTACGGCGGGGGATGTGGCGCGCGCCATTGGGCCGGGGCTGGCGAAGGCGGCTTTGGCGGCGCGGGTCGATGGCGAAGTCGTTGATCTGGAGCGGCCGATCGAGCGGGATGCGCGGCTGGCCATCGTGACGGCGAAGGACGAGGCGGACGCTCTGGAGCTGGTGCGGCATGATTTCGCGCATGTGCTGGCGGAGGCGGTGCAGGCCTTGTTTCCCGGCACGCAAATCACCTTTGGCCCGGCGACGGACGATGGCTTTTACTATGATCTGGCGCCGCCGGCCGGGCGGGGGCCGTTCACGGATGACGAGCTGCCGCTGATCGAGACGGAGATGCGCCGCATCATTGCCGCCGACAAGCCGCTGGTGCGCGAGGTGTGGAGCCGCGATGCGCTGATCGAGAAGTGGACGGCTGACGGCGAGCGCTTCAAGGCCGAGTGGGCGGTGGAGCTGCCCGAGGGCGAGGAGCTGTCTGTCTATTGGTCCGGGAAGCCGGGCGAGGCGGGCGCGTGGATGGACATGTGCCGGGGGCCGCATTTGCCCAGCACGGGGAAGCTGGATCCGGCGGCGTTCAAGCTGACGCGGGTTTCGGGGGCCTATTGGCGGGGCGACCAGAAGAACCCGCAGCTGAGCCGGATTTACGGCACGGGCTGGCTGACGAAGAAGCAGCTGGATGCGCATCTGCTGATGCTGGAGGAGGCGGCCAAGCGCGACCATCGCAAGCTGGGGGCGGAGATGGACCTGTTCCATCTGCAATCCGAAGCGCATGGCAGCGTGTTCTGGCATCCGAAGGGCTATCTGATCTGGCGCACGCTGGAGGCCTATATGCGCCGCCGGCTGGATGCCGCCGGCTATGTGGAGGTGAAGACCCCGCAGGTGATGGACGCGCGCCAGTGGGAGCAGAGCGGCCACTGGGGCAAGTATCGCGAGAACATGTTCGTCATCCCGGATGAAGTGCCCAACACAGAGGACGAGGGGCCTATCGTTTCGGACGATGCCGAGTGGATGGCGCTGAAGCCGATGAACTGCCCGGCGCATGTGCTGATCTTCCGGCAGGGCATCAAGAGCTATCGCGACCTGCCCCTGCGCATGGCGGAGTTCGGCTGCTGCCACCGGAACGAGCCGCATGGCGCGCTGCACGGGATCATGCGGGTGCGGCAGTTCACGCAGGACGATGCGCATATCTTCGTGCGCGAGGACCAGCTGGTGGACGAGGTGGCCGCCTTCATCGACCTGCTGCATTCGGTGTATGCCGACCTGGGCTTTGACCAATATGCGGTGAAGCTGGCCCTGCGGCCGGAAAAGCGGTTCGGTTCCGACGAGATGTGGGACATTTCGGAGGACGAGCTGCGGCGCGCGGTGAGGGTGTCGAGCCTGCCCGACGGGATCAAGGCCGGGTTCGAGGAGCTGGAGGGCGAAGGCGCCTTTTATGCGCCGAAGCTGGAGTTCCACCTGACGGACGCGATCGGGCGGACCTGGCAGGTAGGGACGATCCAGTCGGACCGGGTGCTGCCCGAACGGCTGGATGCGAGCTATGTGGGCGAGGACGGCGAGCGTCACCGGCCGGTGATGTTGCACCGGGCCATCCTGGGGACGTTCGAGCGGTTCATCGGCATCCTGATCGAGCATCATGCAGGGCGCTTCCCGCTGTGGCTGGCGCCGGTGCAGGTGGTGGTGGCGACGATCGTGTCTGACGCGGACGACTATGCCGAAGGGCTGGTTGAGCAGCTTAGGGCGGCGGGGATCCGTGCGGAGGCGGATCTGCGGAACGAGAAGATCAACTACAAGGTGCGCGAGCACAGCCTTGCGAAGGTGCCGGTGATGCTGGTGGTGGGGCGGCGGGAGGCCGAGGAAGGCACGGTGGCCGTGCGGCGGCTGGGCGAGGAGCGGCAGCAGGTGCTGCCCTTTGCCGGGATGCTGGAGACGCTGCGGGGCGAGGCGCTGGCGCCGGACCTGAAGAGGAGCAACTGATGGCCGATATTCGCCGCCTGACCGACAGCTTTGCGGCGGCGCCGCAGATCACGCCGGAGGATGTCGCCGGGATCAAGGCGGCGGGCTTCGGCTTCATCGTGAACAACCGGCCTGACGGCGAGGCGGCGGACCAGCCCGCGGGCGACGCGATCGAGGCGGCGGCGCTGGAGGCGGGGCTGGGCTATTGCGCGATTCCCATCGACCAGTCGGGTTTCACGGTGGAGCAGGTGGCGGCCTTGTCTGCGCTGATGGTCTCTCCCCGGCCGATCCTGGCCTATTGCCGATCGGGGACGCGTTCGACGAACCTGTGGGCGCTTGCGTCAGCAAGTCGCGGGGGAGCGATCGAGGAGATCATCGATGCGGCGCTGGCCGCGGGCTATGATGTGCGGGCGTTGCGGCCGGCGATGGAGCAGCTGGCGGCGCTGGGCTGAAACGGGGGCATTTCGATGGGCGGCAAACGGACTGAGAAGGCGCCGCTGATCCCGTGCCGGGATACGCCGGAGGAGGCGCGGCCGCCGCACATGAACGTGCTGGTGCTGCAGGGCGGCGGGGCGCTGGGCGCCTATCACCTGGGCGTGTGCGAAGAGCTGGCGCGGATGGACGTGGCGCCGGACTGGGTGTGCGGCATTTCCATCGGCGCGATCAATGCGGCGCTGATCGCCGGGAACCGGCCGAAGGAGCGGATCCCGGCGCTGGTGCGGTTCTGGGAGACGATCTCGTCCGGGCTGGTGCCGGTGTGCGACATTCCCGACGGGACCGCGCGGGAAATGTGGTCGGAAGGGGCGGCGCTGTGGATCGCGGCGGCGGGGGTGCCGGGTTTCTTCAGCCCGCGTTTTCCGCCGACGAAGTTCCAGCCGCACGGCAGCGTGGGGGCGATCAGCTTCTATGATACGGAGCCGCTGCGGCGGACGCTGGATGAGCTGATCGACTGGGATTATCTGAACGACGGGCCGATCCGGCTGTCTGTCGGATCGATCTCTGTGACGACGGGGCGGATGCACTTCTTCGATTCGAAGGGCGGGCCGGATCATGTGCGGATCACGGCGGATCATGTGATGTCGTCGGGCGCGCTGCCGCCGGGATTTCCGCCGGTGAAGATCGGGGACGACTGGTTCTGGGACGGGGGGATCGCATCCAACGCGCCGTTGCAGCATGTGCTGGACGAGGGAACGGAGTTCGACAAGAACGTCTTTCAGGTGGACCTGTTCCCGGCCGAAGGGCCGTTCCCGCAGACATTGCTGGACGCGGAAACGCGGGCGCAGGACATCCGCTATGCCAGCCGGACGCGGCTGGGGACGAACCATGAAATGGCGCTGAGCCCGGCGCGGCTGGTGGTTCGCCGCATGCTGGACAGCTGTTCGCCTGACCTGAGCCTGCTGAGCGCGGAAGAGGTGGCGGCGCTGCGGCAGTTCGCCTGCGAGCAGCATATCGAGATCGCGCAGATTATCTATCGCGACAAGGCCTATAGCGGGAAGGCGCGCGGCTATGAGTTCAGCCGGCCGACGATGGAAGCCCACCGGGCGGCCGGGCGGCGGGACGCAGCGAAGGCGCTGGCGGTGCGCGACTGGCGGCTGCGGCCTGCCGTGAACGGCGTGCACTGCATCGACGTGGGCGCCGACGCCCCCGAGCTGCGGGCGAAGGCGAGCCGCTAGGCGGGCCTAGAAGGAGGCCGGGGCCGGGCTGACGGTGGTGAAACCGGAGGGGCCGACCTGCTGCACTTCAAGTCCCCGCTCGGCGACATTGGATTTGAAGCGGAAGATTCCGTCAACGCCGGCGAAGCCCTGGGAATCCTCCAGCAGCTTTTGCGGGAAGCTGGTGCCCAGCTGCCATTGCTGGCCCGCCGAACTGATCGCCAGCAGCATCGCATCATAGGAGAGGCTGGCGAGGCGCGACGGGGTGCCGCCGAAGCGGGCCTGA
>NZ_JAYRCW010000023.1:0-25005 GCF_041909755.1 Sandaracinobacter sp. | reverse complement strand
CATCGACTGGAAGCGCTGATCCGGCACGGCGGCGAACACCGCCCCGCGCAGCGCGGGGGAGGCGCCGAGGCCGGGTTCGGTGTTCCACAGTTCGGTGCCCATCATCAGATAGCTGCCCGGTTGTGCGCCGAATTTCGCGAGATGGGGCGAGAAGGCGGCGGCGATGGCGCCCGAATCGGCGACAAGCAGGGCTTCGAAGGCGACCGGCGGCGTGGTGCGGGTGGCGGGCGCGATGGTGCCATCGGGGCGCTTCGCCGCCGTGGTGCTGCTGGCCTGCTTCAGCCGGGCATCATAATCGGTGACCTTGCGCGCGGCTGCGGGCAGCGCAGCCGGCGTGCGGGCGAAGCTGGTGAGGGCGACGACCTGGCCGCTGCTGGCGCTGACGGCGCGGGTGAAGGCGACAGACGTGCGCTGGCCATAGACGCCGTCCGGCACCAGCGCGGCGAATCGCTTGGTGCCGCGGCTGGCGGCATAGTCCACCACGCGGCTGACGGACTGGGCCGGCTGGAAGCCCAGCACATAGAGCCGGCCGCCGGCGATGGCGGCATCGTTGGAGAAGCTGAGCATGGTGATGCCCTTCGCGTCTGCGGCGGCCTTCACGGCTGCGGCATCCGATGCGAGGAGCGGACCGAGGATGAGCTGGGCACCATCCGCCAGCGCGCGGCTGGCGGCGCCTCCGGCGCCGAGGGCGGCGGTGTCGTAGCTGGTGAGGCGGATGCCCTGCTTGCCGGTATCGACGAGGGCGAGCGTGGCGGCGTTCGCGAGGCTGATGCCGACAGGCGCATTGGGGCCGGTGAGCGGCACGAGAATCGCGATGCGATGCACCTCGCCCGGTTTCACCGCGACGGGCTTTTCGGCGGGCGCGGGGGCGACGGGGGCGACGGGGGCCTTCTGCCGGGGCGCGCAGGCCGCCAGCACCGAGAGGGTGACCACCGCGCCGGTGGCCGTGATGCGCGGCCAGCTTGCCGCATTGCCCGCTCTCGCCCAGATTGCCTGCATGCGTGATGCTCCGCCTGATGATGAACCCATGGCCGAACCGCCCGAAGACCGGCTGACGCCCGGGCTCTATATCGTGGCGGGGCCGATCGGCAACCTCGAGGACCTGTCGCCAAGGGCAGCCCGCATCCTTCGCGCGGCGGATGTGGTGGCCTGCGAGGACACGCGGGTGACGGCGAAGCTGCTGCGCGCGGCCGGAAGCGGGCGGCCGATGCTGCCCTATCATGAGCATTCCGGGCCGGACGTGGAGGCGCGGCTGCTGGACCGGGCGGCGCGCGAATCGGTGGCGCTGGTGTCCGACGCGGGAACCCCGCTGATTTCGGACCCCGGCTATTCGCTGGTGCGCGCGGCGCGGGCGCGGGGCATCGCCGTGACGACGGCGCCGGGGCCTTCGGCCGCGATCACCGCCCTTTCGATCAGCGGCCTGCCATCAGACCGATTCCTGTTCGCGGGTTTCCTGCCGGCGAAGGCGGTGGCGCGGGAGAAAGCGATTTCTGCAGTGGCGGGGATTCCCGCGACGCTGATCTTCTATGAAACCGGGCCGCGGCTGGCGGCTTCGCTGGCGGCGCTGGCGGCGGCGCTGGGCGGGCGCGAGGCGGCGGTGGCGCGCGAACTGACCAAGCGGCACGAGGAGCTGGTGGCCGGCCCGTTGCCCGAGCTGGCGGCGCGCTATGCGGGGCAGGAACCCAAGGGCGAGATCGTGCTGCTGGTGGGGCCGCCAGCCGGCGAGGTGGTGGCGGCCGATGCGCTGGACGAGGCGTTGCGCACCGCGCTGCGGACGATGCCGCCGGGCAAGGCGGCGGCGAGCGTGGCCGCCGCGCTGGGGCTGCCGCGCGGCGATGTCTATGCCCGCGCGATGGCGCTGAAGTCCGCATGAGCCGGCAGGCGGCCGAACGGCGGGGGCGGCAGGCCGAGCGGATGGCCGCCTGGCTGCTGATGGCGAAGGGCTGGCGCATCGTGGCGCGGCGGCGGCGCATGCCGATGATCGAAGTGGACCTGGTGGCGCGGCGCGGGACGATGCTGGCGGTGGTGGAGGTGAAGCGGCGCGCGACGCTGGAGGCAGCGACGCTGGCGGTGACGCCGATGGCCGCGGACCGGCTGCGCGCGGCGGCCCGGCAACTGGCGGCGGAAGCCGGGCCGAACGTGAGCGGGCGGGTGGATCTGATCGCTCTGGCGCCCGGGCGCTGGCCAAGGCATATTGCGGGATTGTAGCAGCATAGCTGCGGGAGGAGCCGGGCCATGGACGCGCTTGCCGCCATCGGGTGCCAGGACGATGCAGAGATCCGCATCGACGAGGCCGCGCTTCACCTGGCCGCCGCTGACCGCACCCGGGCGGACCTGGGGCCTTCGCTGACGTATGTGCGGGGGCTGGGCGACCAGCTGCCGGCTTCGCTGCCCACCGCCACCGGGCGGGCGCAGGCGCTGGCCGACCTGCTGGCGGGGACGGAAGGCTTCACCGGCGACCGGGAAGACTATGATTCGCCGCGCAACGCCGACATGCTTTCGGTGCTGGCGCGGCGGCGCGGGCTGCCGGTGGCGCTGGCCATCCTGTATGTGGCGACGGCGCGGCGCGCCGGCTGGGAAGCGCGGGTGATGGGGCTGCCGGGCCATGTGGTGGTGGCGGTGGAAGGCAGCGAGCATCTGGTGCTGATCGACGCCTTCGCCGGCGGGCGGCTGCTGGAGCCGGCCGAGCTGGCGGGACTGCCCACCACGCTGGCGATGGGGCGGCCGCTGCGTGCGGGCGACGCGGCGCTGCTGGGCAACCGGGAGACGCTGGTGCGGCTGGTGATGAACCAGGCGGGGCGCGCCCGGGCCGCGGGCGACGACACCCGCGCGCTGACGCTTTACCGGCGGCTGACGCTGATTGCGCCCGCGATGCCGCAGCTGTGGTGGGAGCGCGCCCGGCTGGAGCAGGGATCCGGCGACACGGCGGCGGCGCGGCGGAGCCTGGCGGCGATGCGGGAAACGACGCTGGATCCCGACCTGAAGAACCGCATCCGGCAGGCCTATGAGGCGCTGACCCGCTGAACGGGCCTTTCGCTTCGGGCCATCTCCCCTTATCAGCAGCGCATGGCACGGGGCATGCGCATCGCCGTCCAGATGGACGCGCTGGACGGAATCAATGTGGCGGGCGATTCGAGCTTTGCCCTGATGCTGGAGGCGCAGGCGCGCGGGTTCCGGCTGTGGCATTATCTGCCCGACCAGCTGGACTGGGTGGAAGGCCGGGTTGTCGCCACCGCACGCGCGGTTGAGGTGAAGCGGCCCGCAGCGCCGGGCGAGGCGCATTACCGCTGGCTGGACGAGCCGCAGCAGCTGGACCTGGGCCAGGACATCGACGTCGTGCTGATGCGGCAGGACCCGCCCTTCGACATGGCCTATATCACCGCCACCCACCTGCTGGAGCGGGCGCAGGCGGCGGGCGTGATGGTGGTGAACGACCCCGCGAGCGTGCGGAACGCGCCGGAGAAGCTGTTCGTTCTGAACTATGCCGACCTGATGCCGCCGACGCTGGTGACGCGGTCGCTGGCGGCGGCGCAGGCGTTCCGGGCGAAGCATGGCGAGATCGTGGTGAAGCCGCTGTACGGCAATGCCGGTTCCGCCGTGTTCCATGTGCCGGGGGGCGATTCCAACCTGCCCGCGCTGGTGGAGCTGTTCGGGCAGGTGTGGCGCGAGCCCTTCATGGTGCAGGCCTTCCTTCCCGATGTGTCCAAGGGCGACAAGCGTATCATGCTGATCGACGGGGAGGCGGCGGGCGCCATCAACCGGCTGCCCAAGCAGGGCGAGATCCGATCGAACCTGGCGGCGGGCGGCAGCGCCCATGCCACCGAACTGACGCCGGAGGAGCAGGCGATCTGCGCCCGGCTGGGCCCGGACCTGAAGGCGCGCGGGTTGATCTTCGTGGGGATCGACGTGATCGCCGGGCGGCTGACGGAGATCAACGTGACGTCGCCCACCGGGGTGGTGGCGATCGACCGGTTCAACGGCAGCAACACGCCGGGCCTGTTCTGGGACCGGGTGGCGGCGATCAGGGCCGCGCGATGAACGACTGGATCGGCCAGCTGATCGAGAATTGGGGGACGCTGGCCGTCGCCTTCCTGATGTTCGTGGAGACGGTGTTTCCGCCCATTCCTTCGGAAGTGATCATGCCGCTGGCGGGCGTGCATGCGGCGCAGCAGGGCGGATCGATCCTGGGCGTGATCCTGGCGGGCACGGCCGGGGCGATGGCGGGCAACATCTTCTGGTTCGTGCTTGCGTGGAAGCTGGGGCTGGACCGGTTCGAGGGCTTTCTGGTGCGCTATGGCCGGGTGTTCACCATGGACGAGGACGAGATCGCGCGGGGGCGGGCGCTGTTCGACCGCTATGGCGCGGGGCTGGTGGGCGTGGGGCGGATCATTCCCACCATCCGTTCGCTGATTTCGGTGCCGGCCGGGCTGGTGCGGATGAATGCGCGCACCTTCCTGATCTTTTCGACGCTGGGCACCTTCATCTGGACGATGGGGCTGGCGCTGGCGGGCTATTTCCTGGGGCGGAACTTCGCGGAGGTGGACCGCATCCTGGGCCCGCTTTCGACGGCGGTGATCCTGGGCTGCTTCGCGGTTTACCTGTATCGCGTGATCATGTGGAACCGCTGGAAGAAGAAGAAGAAGACAGGCTGAGCCTTTGCAAGGCCGCAAACTAACGATACTCTGGGTGCCAAAACACCGGGAGGAGGTTTGGGATGTGGTGGCCTTTTGCGGCGGCGCTGGCGGCCTACCTGCTGTTCAGGCTGTGGTATGACGGCTGGCGCGGGCCGCTGACGGCGGCCGAGATCGAGGCCGGGATGGCGGCGATCGCCGCGCGGGGCGGCAGCGGGGGCACGGACCGGGCGCAGTTCCGCGCCTTCCTGGAGGCCGACGACGGGCGCGAGTTCGTGATGCTGAACCTGGTGAAGGCGACGCCGGGGCTGGTGGCGCATCCGGAAACGGGCGAGCCGGTGCCGGGCCGCGCGATGCTGGATCATTACAGCCGGTACTTCATCCGGCGGCTGGTGCTGCGCGGCGGGCATCCGGCCATCGTGGCGCGCAAGGTGGGGCCTTATGTGGACGCCTGGGGCGATGTGCAGCCGGACCCCGGCTGGTCCATCGTGGGGTTCATGCGATACCGCAGCCGGCGCGACCTGCTGGCGCTGGCGGCCGACCCTTCGTTCGGGCCGGTGCATGCCTATAAGGCGCTGGGCACGCGCGAGACCTTTTCCTTTCCGACGCAGCCGGTGCTGAAGCTGTTCGCGGGGCCGCGCCTGTGGGTGGGGTTGCTGCTGGCGCTGCTGGCGGCGCTGGCCTCACTCGCCCTGAAATAGCGCGGCCGCCATCCGGTGCAGAAGGGCGCCGGCAGCGGCTGCATCCTGCCCCTGTTCCAGCCGGAGGCGGCGCCACATATCGATGCTGAGGATCGCGTCCAATGCCTCGACCGTGGCGGGATCGGGGGCGGGATCATGACCGAGAACGTCGAGGAGAATGCTGCGCAGCTCTTGCTGGATGGCGGCGTGATCGGACTGCAGCTGGGGGGAGCGGTGGCGGTGGATCCCGGCGGCGACGGTGACGTGCATCACCTCCTCGAAGAAGAGGATGCGGCGGTCGATGAGGGCGTGGAGCCTTTGCGCGGCGCTGTCACCGGCCAGTGGCATGGCGCGGACGGGGGCGACATGGGCACGCATGATCGCCTGCATTTCGGTATAGACCCCCTCCATATCGGAAAAGAGGCGGAAGACGGTGCGGCGGCCGACGCCTGCGCGGGCGGCGACATCATCCGCGCTGGGGGTGACCTGCCCGGCGCGGACCAGTTCCAGCATCGCCTCCACGATGCGGCGGCGGCTGCTGGCGGACCGGCGGCGGCGGCCGTCCTTTTCCTGGGGATCGGATTTCATCGCGGCCTCTTGCCTGCCCTTGCCTGTGCCGTCGAGCCCCTGTTGACCGGGGCGCGCCGGCGTGCCACTATTGGCCCTTGGAGTGCCATAAAAGAGCGCCCAGCACAATCCCGGGGAGGTTTTGTGGAGCTGCACAGGATTTGCGATCGGCCGGGCCGTGCGAGGGCGGCTTGAAGGCGGCATCAGCGGCATCGTCACCAGCGCCTGGCTGCGTGACGGGCGGCGGCGGCTGCATGCGGCGGGGCGGCGTCTGATGGGCGCGACGCCGACGCTGCACTATTTCCATGGCGCGGGCGATCCCTGGTCGCACCTGGCGGCGCAACTGCTGCCGGCGCTGGCGGCGGCCTATCCGCTGCGGATCGTGCCGCACCTGGTGCCCGCGCCTTCGCAGGCCGCCGCGCCGGAGCCCGGGCGGCTGCTGGGCTGGGGCCTGCGAGATGCGGCGCAGCTGGCGCGGGCGCATGGGCTCAGCTTTCCCGATGATGCCGTGGCGCCCGATGCCGCAGCGGTTGTGGGGGCGGAGGCCGCGCTGGCCGGCATCGACGACCCGCTGGCCTTTGCGGACCGGGCGCGGGAGGTGGGTGATGCGCTGTGGACCGGGCGGGCGGTTTCCGGCGGCGGCGACCGGGTGGCGGCGCTGGCGGAAGGGGCCGCGGCGCTGGCGAAGGCCGGGCATTATCTGCCGGGCGTGTTCGCGTTCGAGGGCGAATGTTACTGGGGGGTGGACCGTCTGCCGCATCTGGAGGCGCGGTTGGCGGAGATGCGGCGCGGTGCGGCCGTTGTGCGGCAGCTGGAGGCCGGTGAGCTGCGGGGCGACGCGCGCGGCGCGGAGGTGCATTTCTTCCTGAGTTTCCGCAGCCCCTATACCCATCTGGCGGCGGGGCGGGTGCGGGCGCTGGCGGATCGGTGGAATGCGCGGCTGGTGCTGCGCCCCGTGCTGCCGATGGTGATGCGCGGGCTGCCGGTGCCGCTGGAGAAGCGGATGTATATCGTGCGCGACACCAGGCGCGAGGCGGAGCGGCTGGGGATCGGCTTTGGGCGGATCTGCGACCCCGTGGGCGCGGGCGTGGAGCGCGGGCTGGCTGTGCTGCACCGGGCGATTGCGCTGGGGCGGGGGCCGGACTTTGCCGAAAGTTTCCTGGCCGGGGCCTTTGCCGAAGCCGTGGACGCGACCACCGATGCCGGGCTGCTGATGCTCGCGGCGCGGGCCGGGCTGACGGAGGCGGACGTGCGGACGGCGCTGGCCGACGAGGGCTGGCGCGCGGTGGCGGAGGCCAATCGCGCGGAGATGTTCGACGCCGGGCTGTGGGGGGTGCCGAGCTTTCGCGTGGGCGACCGCCCGGCGCAGTGGGGGCAGGACCGGCTGTGGGCGGTGGAGCGGGATCTTTCAGCGATTGCGGGAGAAGCGGAATGAAGCGCTGGCTGGGCGGACTGGCGTTGCTGCTGCTGGCGGCGGGCGTGCTGGGCTATGCCCTGCGCGAGCGGATCGCGATGGCGGTTTATGAGCGGGGGGCGGCGCGGGCGGTTGCCGCCGACACCATGGCCGGCCTGCCCGACGGGCTGCATGCGGGCTTCTGCGGCACCGGGAGCCCGATGCCCGATCCGGCGCGGGCCGGGCCGTGCCTGGCGGTGATCGCGGGCAAGCGGCTGATCATCGTGGATGCGGGCGAAGGCGCGGCGCGCAACCTTGCGCTGATGGGGCTGCCCGCCGGGCGGATCGAGCGGGTGCTGCTGACGCATTTTCATTCCGACCATATCGACGGGCTGGCGCCGCTGGCGTTGCAGCGCTGGGTGGGATCGGCCGCGACCGCGCCGCTGATCCTGCAGGGGCCGGTGGGGGTGGGCGAAGTGGCGGCGGGACTGAGCGCGGCCTATCGGCAGGATTCGACCTATCGGACGGCGCATCATGGGGCAGCCGTGGTGCCGCCCTCGGGGTTCGGCTTTTCGCCGCGCGCCTTTGCGCCGACGGGGGGCGTGGTGCTGAACGACGGCGGGCTGAAGGTGACGGCCATACCGGTTGATCACCGGCCGGTGACACCGGCAGTCGCCTATCGCTTCGATTACAAGGGGCGGTGCCTGCTGGTTTCGGGCGACACCCTGCCCTCGCCCGCGCTGACGGCGGCGGCGAAGGGGTGCGACCTGCTGGTTCACGAAGCGTTGCAGCCGCGGCTGACGCGGGTGCCCGGTGCGGCGGCGAAGGCGGCCGGGAACGCGGGCCTTGCGAAGATCCTGGCCGACATCGAGGATTATCACACCACGCCGGAGCAGGCGGCGGAGATCTCGGCGGCGGCCGGGGTGAAGGCGCTGGCGCTGACGCACATCGTGCCGCCGTTGCGGGTGCCGGGGCTGGAGGCCGCGTTCCTGGGGGATGCGCGCGGGCGGTTCGACGGCGAGCTGTGGATCGCGGACGACCGCGACCTTGTGAGCCTGCCCGCCGCCGGTGGAATGACACGGACACGGCTGGGAGGACGGGGATGAAGAAGCGCTGGATCCTGCTGGGCGCGGCGACGGCGCTGGGCGTGGCGGCCTATGCCGGGTGGCAGCGTTACTGGTATTATACCCCCGGCCTGATCGCGCGGGTGACCAACCCGGTGCAGCCCAACCAGCCGGTGACATGGGCGGAAGGCCCGAGTGAGGCCCTCGTTCCGGCCGGGCAGCGCCCACCCAATATCGTGCTGATCGTGGCCGACGACCTTGGGATCAACGATATCTCCGCATTCGGGGGCGGGCTGGTGCCGACGCCCGCCATCGACCGGCTGATGCGCGAAGGGGCGAGCGTGCCCGCTTTCTATGCCGCGAACGCCACCTGTTCGCCTTCGCGCGCGGCGATGATGACGGGGCGCTACCCGACCCGCTTTGGATTCGAATTCACCGCCGTGCCGCCGATCTTCGCCAAGAACCTGGCGCATGGCGACGGGGTGGGGCCGCACAAGGCGATCTTCCATGCCGACCGGGTGGACGGGATCATGCCCTATGCCGAGATGGGCGTGCCGCCATCGGAGGTGATGCTGCCCGAAGTGCTGAAGGCCGCCGGATACCGCACGCTGCACATCGGCAAATGGCATCTGGGCGAGGCGGACGGGGTGCGGCCGGAAAATCAGGGGTTTGACGAATCGCTGGCGGTGCTGGCGGGCGGGGCGAAGTTCCTGCCCGCGGATTCGCCCGACGTGGTGAATGCGAAACTGCCCTGGGATCCGATCGACCGCTTCCTGTGGGCGAACCTGCCGAGCGCGGTGCGCTGGAACGGCGGCAGGCATTTCGCGCCCGACCGTTACATGACGGATTACTTCACCGATCAGGCGGTGAAGGCGATCCACGCCAACCGGAACCGGCCCTTCTTCCTGTATCTGGCGCATACCGCGCCGCACACGCCGTTGCAGGCGCTGAAGGCCGATTACGACCGGCTGGGCCATATCCCCGACCATCGCGACCGGGTCTATGCCGCGATGATCGTGGCGCTGGACCGATCGGTGGCGACGGTGCAGGCGAAGCTGGAGGCCGAGGGGCTGGCGGACAACACGCTGATCCTGTTCACATCGGACAATGGCGGCGCCTGGTATGTGGGGATGCCCGGCCTGAACCGGCCCTATCGCGGCTGGAAGGCGACCTTCTTCGAAGGCGGCATCCGGGCGCCGCTGTTCGCGCGCTGGCCCGCGCGCATCGCGGCCGGCACACGGGTGGAGGGCGTGGGGAGCCATCTGGATCTGTTCGCCACCGCTGCCGCCGCCGCGAACGCCGCCGTGCCGGCCGACCGGGTGATCGACAGCCGGAACCTGCTGCCGCAGCTGACGACGGGTGCGCCGATCCCGGCCCGCACGCTGTTCTGGCGATCCGGCGATTACCGGGTGGTGCGCGACGGCGACTGGAAGTTGCAGGTGTCTGCCCGGCCCGACCGGGTGTGGCTGCACAATCTGGCCGACGACCCGACCGAGCAGCGCGATCTTTCCGCCGCGATGCCGGAAAAGGTGGCGGAATTGCGCGCGCGGATCGACGCGCAGGCCGCCGCCATGCCAAAACCGCTGTGGCCGGCCCTGCTGGAAGGGCCGGTGCGCATCGACGTGACGCTGGATGCGCCCTGGAAGGAAGGGCAGGACTATGTCTATTGGGCCAACTGAGGCTGGGCTTTACCGGCTGCGCGGGGCGCTCGGTTCCCCCTATTCCATGAAGATGCGGGCGCTGATGCGATACCGGCGCATCCCCTTTGCCTGGGTGCAGGACCATGGAGAGCGGACGCAGCTGTTCGCGCAGGTGAAGGCGCCGGTGATCCCTTTGCTGCAGTTTCCCGATGGCCGGGTCGCCAATGATTCGACGGCGCTGACGCGCGAACTGGAGGCGCCACGCCGACCGCAGCGTGATCCACAATGACGATTGCCTGGCCTTCCTGGCCTTCCTGATCGAGGATTTCGCGGACGAGTGGCTGACCAAGGCCATGTTCGGATACCGCTGGCTGTTCGAGGCCGACCAGCGGCAGATGAGCGAATGGCTGATGTTCGACGCCTTCCCCGGCGCGGGGCGGCTGGCGCAGCAGCAGATGGCCGCCGCCTTCCGCGAGCGGCAGGTGGGGCGGATGCCGCTGGTGGGCTGCACGGCGGCGAATTTCCCGCTGATCGAGGCCAGCACCCGCGCCGTGCTGGCGGCGCTGGACACGCACACGCCGGAGACGCCCTTCCTGTTCGGAAGCCGGCCGAGCGAGGCGGAGTTTGCCCTTTACGGCCAGCTTTCCCAGTTGGCGACCGACCCGACGCCCGCCGCGATGCTGCGCGCCGACTATCCGATGGCGATGCGCTGGCTGGCGCATGTGGAGGACCTGTCGGGCGTGGAGGGCGAGTGGGGACCGGGCCGGCCCGTGGTGGACGCCATCCTGAAGGTGATCGGGGAAGTTTACCTGCCGTTCCTGGTGGCCAATGCCGCCGCCCTGGAGGCGGGCGCCGCCGAGGTGCGGTTCGAGGCGATGGGCCATGAATTCGTGCAGCCGCCCTTCCGCTATCAGGCGAAGTGCCTGGCCGCGCTTCGCGCCGCCTTTGCCGCGCTGGAGCCGGACTGTGCGGCGGACATCCTGGGGCGGCTGTCGGCCACGGATTGCCTGCATTATCTGGAGGGACGCGGATGACGGATGAGCCCGACAACGCCCGCAAGGGACTGGACCGGCGATCGCTGCTGGTGGGCGGCGCGGTGGGCGCGGGCGTGGCGGGCGCGGCGGCCGTGGGCGCGCGGGCCGTGGAGAAGCGGGCGAAGCAGTTCATCACGCCCGCCGCCGTGGCGGACGGGCCGGCCGAGATCGCCGAAAGCTTTCAGGACAGCCGGCCGATCGATGTGACGAAGCATGCCTGGAAGGCGGGCGCGCCCAATGTGATCGCCATCATCCTGGACGATGTGGGCTTTGCCGACCTGGGCTGTTTCGGATCGGAGATCCCGACGCCCCACATCGATGCGCTGGCGGCGCGGGGCCTGCGCTATGCCAATTTCCGCACCACGGCGATGTGCAGCCCGACGCGCGCGGCCTTCCTGACGGGGCTGAACCATCATTCGGCCGGGATGGGCTGGCTGGCGGACGTGGACGCAGGCTATCCCGGCTATCGCGGGGACCTGACGCATGAGGCCGCGACCGTTGCCGAGATCCTGGGCGACGCCGGCTGGAACACCATGCTGGTGGGCAAATGGCATGTGAATTCCGGCCATTCGACCGGCGCGAACGGGCCGTATCACAACTGGCCGACGAACCGGGGGTTCGAGCGGGCCTATTGGTTCCAGGGGCATTCGACGGATTTCTTCCATCCATCCGAGCTGTTCGACGGGGTGGCCCCGGTGGAGCCGCCGCGCAGCGATGACTATTATGTGATGGACGATCTGGCCGATCGCGCCATCGGCTGGATGGGCACGCAGAAGGCGCTGGACCCGGAGCGGCCCTTTTTCCTGCAGATGGCCTTTCCGGGCGTGCATTCGCCGCTGCAGGTGCGCGGGGCGGAGCGCGACCGTTTCAAGGGGCAGTATGACAAGGGGTGGGACGCCATCCGCGCCGCGCGGCTTCAGAAGCAGAAGGCGCTGGGGATCGTGCCGCAGCACACGAAGCTGCCGACCCTTTCCGCCAGCGCGAAGCCGTGGGACGGGCTGAGCGCCGGGGAGAAGGCGTTGTATGCCCGCTATATGGAAGTCTATGCCGCGATGCTGGCGAACCTGGACGCCAATGTCGGCCGGCTGATGCAGCGGCTGGACGACCTGGGGATCGCCGACAACACGATGGTGCTGCTGTTTTCCGACAATGGCGGATCGGCGGAAGGCACCGAGACGGGCACGCCCAATGTGTTCGCCGCCGCCTTCGGGCGGCCGGTGCCGGTGGCGGAGGCCGAAAAGCTGATCGGCGTGATGGGCGAGGACCCGACCTTTCCCCACTATCCCATCGGCTGGACCAACGCATCGAACACGCCATACCGGCTGTACAAGCAGTTCACCCACCTGGGGGGCGTGGCCGATCCGCTGATCGTCAGCTGGCCCAAGGGGCAGCCGGACGCGGGCGCGGTGCGGCAGCAGTTCGTGCATGTGATCGACCTGATGCCCACGATCCTGGAGGTGACGGGCGTGGCGGCCCCCGCGGCGCGGCGGGGCGTGCAGCTGAAGCCGGTGCAGGGGAAATCCATCGCCGCCACCTTCAAAGGGGTGAGCGCGCCGACCCGCACCGAGCAATATTTCGAACTGGGGGGGCACCGGGCCTTTTATGCGGCGCCGTTCCGGCTGGTGGCGCGGCACGAGCGGGGCCGCCCGTTCGCAGAGGACCAGTGGGAGCTTTACGACCTTTCGAAGGACCCCAACGAGCTGGACAATTTGGCGGCGCGGATGCCCGAAAAGGTGACGGAACTGGCGGACAAATGGCGTGCGGCGGCCGAGGCCTATGGCGTGTTCCCGCTGGACGACCGGCAGATGGTGATCCGCATGGTGCAGGACCGGCAGGCGCGCGGCATCCGCCCCAGCTGGGACCTGCGGCCGCCTATCGAGCGGCTGTCGCGCGAGATGGCGCCCGTTTGCTGCGGGCTGCCGCACGAGATCATCGTGGATTGCGTGGTGGAGGGCGACGGCGTGCTGCTGGCGCACGGGAGCCAGCCGGCGGGCTATACCCTGTATGTGAAGGGCGGGCGGCTGTTCTATGAGCAGTCGCTGCTGCCCTGGCGGGTGGTGATCGACGGCGGGCCGGTGCCGAAGGGCAAGGCGGAACTGCGCTATGTGCAGACGATGAAGAGCCGCCCCTTCGTGGGGACGGGCGCGCTGTTCGTGAACGGGGCGAAGCGGGCGGAGACGGCGCTGACGCATGCGCTGTTTTCCACGAGCTATGACGGCTTTTCGGTGGGCGCGGACCTGGGGAACAGGGTGTCGCCCGCCTATGAGGCGCCCTTCCCCTTTGCCGGGCGGATCGGCCGGGTGCGGATCGAGGTGGACAATTCGGCGCTGAGCCCGCTGGAGACGATGCGCTTCCTGAACGCGATGGCGCTGCGGGTGTGACGGGCGGGCCGGTTACAGGCCGATGCAGAGGTATTTCGTCTCCAGATACTCGTCGAGGCCGTATTTCGAGCCTTCGCGGCCGATGCCGGATTCCTTGACGCCGCCGAAGGGGGCGACCTCGGTGCTGAGGATACCGGTGTTGATGCCGACCATGCCATATTCCAGCGCTTCGGCGAGGCGGAAGACGCGGCCGAGATTCTGGCCGTAGAAATAGGCGGCCAGCCCATATTCGGTGGCGTTGGCGGCGGCGATCACATCGGCATCGGTTTCGAAGCGGAAGACGGGGGCGAGCGGGCCGAAGGTTTCTTCCGTGGCGACGGCCATGTCTGCCGTGACGCCGGTGAGAAGGGCGGGGCTGAGGAAGGTGCCGCCCCGGCGTTCGCCGCCTGTCAGCAGCGTTGCGCCCCTGGCGACGGCATCGGCGATATGTTCTTCCGTCTTTTCCACGGCGGCCATGTCGATCATGGGGCCGATATCGGTGCCGGGCGCGGCGCCGTCGCCGATCTTCAGCGCCTGCACCCGTTCCGCGAGCCGGGCGACGAAGGCGTCGTGGATGCCGGCCTGGGCATAGATGCGGTTGGCGCAGACGCAGGTCTGCCCGGCGTTGCGGAACTTGGAGGCGATTGCGCCTTCGACCGCCGCATCGAGATCGGCATCATCCAGCACGATGAAGGGGGCGTTGCCGCCCAGTTCCAGGCTGATCTTCTGCACATGCTGCGCGGCGGCGGCATAGAGCTGCTTGCCGATTTCCGTGCTGCCGGTGAAGCTGAGCTTGCGGACGGTGGGGTTCGAGGTGAATTCCGCCGCGATGGCCGACGCGCTGCCGGTGATGACGGAGAGGAGGCGCGGATCCAGCCCGGCTTCCACCGCGAGGACGGCGAGCGCCACGGCCGACAGCGGGGTGGCGCTGGCGGGCTTCACGATCATCGGGCAGCCGGCCGCGAGCGCCGGGCCAGCCTTGCGGGTGATCATGGCGGCGGGGAAATTCCAGGGCGTGATGGCGGCGGCCACGCCCACGGGCTGTTTCAGCACCAGGATGCGCCTGTCTGCCGCGTGCGGCGGAATCACGTCTCCGTAGGCGCGCTTTCCTTCCTCGGCGAACCATTCGATGAAGCTGGCGGCATAGGCGATTTCGCCCCGGCTTTCACCGATGGGCTTGCCTTGCTCCGCCGTCATGATTCTGGCCAGATCCTCCTGGTTGGCGAGGATCAGATCGAACCAGCGGCGCAGGACGAGGCTGCGTGCCTTTGCCGTGAGCGCGGCCCAGGCGGGCATGGCGGCGGCGGCCGCGGCAATCGCCTCGGCTGCTTCGGCGCGGCCCAGGTTCGGCACATGCGCGAGCGTTTCGCCGGTTGCCGGGTTGGTGACGGCGATGCCGTCGGCCGTGCCTTCGATCCAGCGGCCGGCGATCAGGTTCGCGCCGCGCAGGAGATCGGGGCGGGCAAGGGCGAGCGTCATTCGGCGGGCTTTTCCGTGGTGGCCGGCAGGGTCTCGGCGCTGTCTTTCGGCCGGTCCGTGAAGCGGATGGCGATGAGGCTGAGTTCGTAGAGGATGACGAGCGGCACCGCGAGGAGCAGCTGCGAGACGACATCCGGCGGGGTGAAGATTGCCGCGATCACGAAGGCGACGACGATGAAATAGCGGCGGAAGCCCACCAGCTGTTCGCGCGTGACGATGCCCGCCCGGTTCAGGAGAACCAGCAGCACGGGCAGCAGGAAGGCGACCCCGAAGGCGAACAGGAACTGCATGATGAAGGAGAGATACTGGCCGACCGACGGCAGCGCCTCCTGGCTGACGCCGCTGTTGCCGAGGTCGCCCTGGAAGCCGAGCAGGAATTTGAGCGCGGTGGGGATCGCGAGGAAATAGGCGAAGCAGGCGCCGGCGACGAACAGGAAGGGCGTGGCGCCGAGGAAGGGCAGCAGCGCTGCCTTTTCCTTGCGGTAGAGGCCCGGCGCCACGAAGCGCCACATCTGGGTGGCGACGACGGGGAAGCTGAGCATCAGCGCGCCGAAGAAGGCGACGCGCACCTTCACGAAGAAAGCCTCGAACACCTGGGTGAAGATCACCCTGTCCTGCCCGGCGGCGGCCAGCGGGCGCACCAGCAGGGCGAAGATCTGTTCCGCGAAGGCGAAGCAGAGGAAGAAGGCGGCGAGGATGGCGGCGACCGACCAGAGCAGGCGCGTGCGAAGCTCGATCAGGTGATCGATCAGCGGGGCCTTGCTGTCGTCGATGTCGGGGATCATGGCAGCGGGCGGTCCGCAGGCGGAATTTCGGCGGCGGGCGGCGCGGGTTCGGCGGCAGATGCTGCGGCCGCCGGCGTATCTGCGGCGGGCGTTTCCGCCATGATCCGGCGGTTATGCTCTGCCCACTGCTTTTCCATTTCCTCCATCTCGGCCTGCCGCATCATCTCGTCGAAGCCGGCGCGCAGGTGGCGCGTCATGGCGCGGGCCTTGCCGGTGTAGCGGCCGAGCGTGCGCAGCGCGTTGGGCAGATCCTTCGGCCCGATCACCAGCAGCGCGACGATCGCCACGAGAAGAAGTTCGGTTCCGCCGATCTCGAACATGGGAAAAGCCGGTCAGGCGCCTCAGCGGGGCGCCTGATCCTGCGCGGGTTGCGCCTGCGGCGCGCCGGTCTGCTGCGTCACCTGTGCGGCGGGCGGCGCGGGCGCGGCCGGCGTCTCCTCGTCCGCGAGGCCCTTCTTGAAGCTCTTGATGCCCTTCGCGAGGTCGCCCATCATTTCGGAAATGCGGCCCCGTCCGAAGAGAAGCATGACAACAAGGGCCACGATGACCCAGTGCCAGATGCTCATGCTGCCCATGGTTTCAACTCCTGGTCACGCCCTGAGGGGCGCTGTTCACTCAATCTAGTCGTTCGATCCATCCGGCGCCAGTGCGGCGCCTTCGCCTTCGTCGCCCGCCCCCGGGGAATCGCCTTCGATCGGATCGGGGAGCGGTTCGAGAAGCCCGGCCGCCTTCAGTTCGGCAAGGCCCGGCAGATCGCGCCGCGTTTCCAGCCCGAAATGCGCCAGGAAGGCCGGCGTCGTGGCATATTGCATCGGCCGCCCCGGCGTTTCGCGGCGGCCCGCCGGGCGGATGAAGCCCGCCTCCATCAGCGTGTCCAGCGTGCCGCGCGCCGTCTGCACGCCCCGGATCTCCTCGATCTCGGCGCGTGTCACCGGCTCGTGATAAGCGATGATCGCCAGTGCTTCCTGCGCAGCACGGCCCAGTTTCTTCGGCACTTCGCGCGCGCGTTCCAGCACATGCGCGCAATCGGGCGCGGTCTGGAACAGCCAGCGGCCGCCGCGCTGCACCAGGTTCACCCCGCGCGGGCCGTAATCGGCCACAAGCTGCTCGATGGCGCCGCCCAGATCACCTTCGCCCGCATAGGTGCGGATGTCGGCGGGGGTCAGCGGCTCTGCGGCGGCGAACAGCACGGCTTCCACCCGGCGGGCATAGCCGGACGGATCGGCGGCATCCGCCTCAGTCGACATCTTCGACGTCGGCCTTTTCGCCCGTGACCCGCTGGCTGAGAGCGGCCGCCATGAAGGGATCCAGTTCGCCGTCCAGCACGTCGCCCGGCGAGGTGCTGGTGACGCCGGTGCGCAGATCCTTCACCAGCTGATAGGGCTGAAGCACATAGGAGCGGATCTGGTGGCCCCAGCCGATCTCGGACTTGGTGGCGTTGACGGCGTTCGCCTCGGCCTCCCGCCGGGCGAGTTCCGCCTCGTACAGCCGCGCGCGCAGCATCTTCCAGGCGGTGGCCCGGTTCTTGTGCTGGGAACGTTCCGTCTGGCACGACACCACGATGCCCGACGGCATGTGGGTGATGCGCACCGCCGAATCGGTGGTGTTGATATGCTGGCCGCCCGCGCCGGACGCCCGGTAGGTATCGATCCGGCAATCCGATTCCTTGATGTCGATCTCGATCGAATCGTCGATTTCCGGATAGACCCAGACGCTGGAAAAGCTGGTGTGCCGCCGGGCAGAGGAATCATAGGGGCTGATCCGCACCAGCCGGTGCACGCCCGATTCGGTCTTGGCCCAGCCGAACGCGCCTTCGCCCTTCAGCAGCATCGTCGCGGACTTGATGCCCGCCTGTTCCCCGGCGTTGTAGTCGATCAGCTCCACCTTGAAGCCGCGCCGTTCGCCCCAGCGCATGTACATGCGCTGCAGCATTTCGGCCCAGTCCTGGCTTTCGGTGCCGCCGGCGCCGGAATTGATTTCGATGAAGGCGTTGAGGCCGTCGGCCTCTCCGGACAGGAGGGCTTCCACCTTGTCATGCTCGGCCTTGGCGGCCAGCTCGGCCAGCGCCTTCACGCCTTCGTCGGCCAGCGCCTCGTCGCCCTCCATTTCGGCAAGCTCGATCAGCTCGACCGTGCCCTGCAGATCGGATTCGATCTTCCTGGTGGCGGTGATCGCCTCGTCCAGCTTGCGCCGTTCGCGCATGAGGTCCTGGGCGGCTTTCGGATCGTTCCAGAGCGCGGGATCCTCCGCGCGGTGGTTCAGCTGGTCGAGCCGTTGAAGGGCGCGATCCCAGTCAAAGAAACCTCCTCAGCAGGGCAAGCGCCTGCTCGATCTTGTCGATGTGGTTCTGGGCTTCTGCACGCATGATGGCGGCCGTTTAGGGGGCGGGGGCCGCCTGGGGCAAGTGCTTTCCGTTCGTGCGGTTCCACAGCAGCAGCCGGAACAGCAGGAAGCCCGCGCCCGCCGCCGCCGCGATTCCCGCGTGCAGCAGCCAGAACTGCACCGGCGCCATGGTGGACAGCAGCCCGCCGATCCGCCCCACCAGCCAGTTCCCGGCGGAAAAGGCGAGATAATAGAGCCCGATGACGGTGGCGTTGAGCGGGGCGGGCGCGACACGCGCGAACAGCGCCAGCGTGACCGGCATGATGTGCGCGAAGCCGATCGAGTTCAGCACATGGAACAGCACCGGCAGCGCGAGGCCGATCTTCCCCTCGCCCTGTGTCGCCGCGGCCAGCGCCAGCACCAGCATGCCCGCCGTGGTGAAGGCGCTGCCGATCAGGATCTTGCCCAGTTCGTCAGGCTCGCGGCGGGACTTGCCCCACCAGCGCCAGAACAGCGCCACGCCGGCAAGGAAGGAGACGGAGACGATGGCGTCCAGCGTGACGAGCCATGTGGTGGGCAGGCGGGTGCCGCCCATCATCAGGTTGAAGCTGGAATCGCCCCAGACGAGATAGGCGTTGAAGATCTGGTTGTTGGGGATGATCGCCAGTGCCAGCACGGGGATCAGCGCCAGCAGGCCGAAGGTCTGCTTCCATTCGGCGGGCGTCAGCTTCACCTTTTGGCGGGCGCCCCGCGCCAGCGCCGGATCCGCCGGCAGGTGCCTTTGCCCCGCCACATAGATGGCAAGGCCGATCAGCATGCCCACCCCGGCCGCGCCGAAGCCCCAGTGCCAGCCGACCTTTTCGCCCAGCGTGCCCACGATCAGCGGCGAGGCGATCACGCCCGCGTTGATCCCCAGATAGAAGATCTGGAACGCATCCGCCCGGCGGTTGTCCTCTGCCCCGTAGAGCCCGCCCACCTGGCTGGCGATATTGCCCTTGAACAGGCCGGTGCCGACGATGAGGCAGAGCAGCGCCAGCAGGAAGGCGGGTTCGAACGCCATCAGGAAGTGGCCGACTGCCATGGTGATGGCGCCCGCGAGAACGGTGCGCCGCCGACCCAGCCAGCGATCCGCAATCAGGCCGCCCGCGATGGGGGTGAGATAGACGAGGCTGGTGTAGAGACCGAAGATGCCGCTGGCGAGCGGCTGGCCTTCGAGCCCGCCCAGCATCCCCTGCAGCGCGCCGAGGCCCCAGACCCGTTCGAAATTGCCCGGCAGCAGCAGATACTTGACCATGTAGAGCACGAGGAGCGCCTGCATCCCATAGTAGGAAAAGCGCTCGAACGCTTCGGCGAACGACAGGTAGCCGAGGCCTTTGGGGTGGCCGAGGAAGGCGCGGTCATCGCGGCCGGGCGTGTCGGTCGTGCTCAATAGATTCCGCCTTGCTGCCGGAGGAAGTCGCTGTCGGATTTGACGCGGGCCTTGGGCTGCACCGGTTGCAGCGCCTTCAGGTCATCCGCGGTGCGATAGATGCGGCGCGGTTCGCTGTCGGCCTTGAAGGCTTCCCAGATGACGGCCGATTTCGGGTCCATCGACGGCCAGGCGCCATAGACGCGGCGGCCCGAACGGCGATCCACGCGCACCATGCGGATGCCAGCCGGGGCGATGAAGGGCATGGGTTCCTGCGGATTGTCCTTGAAGGCCTCGGTGTAGAATTGCCGCCAGATGGGGGCAGCGAAGGTGCCGCCCTGGAGGCCGCCGAGGTTCCGCGGCTTGTCGTGCCCGATATAGAGACCGGCCACCATGGTGGGCGTGCCGCCCACGAACCAGACATCCTTGGGGCCTGTCGTCGTGCCGGTCTTGCCGGCGATCGGCACCTCGAGTGACCGCAGGACAGTGGCGGTGCCGCGCTGGACGACGCCTTCCATCATGTGGGTCACCTGATAGGCGGTGCGGGCGTCCATCACCTGACGCCGCGTGTCGCGCGGGCGGGGCATGGCCTGCCCCTGCCAGCGGGCCGCGAGGCAGCCTTCGCAGGGGCGCGGATCGGCGCGAAACAGCAGCTTGCCGTTCCTGTCCTGCACCATGTCGAACAGGAGCGGCTCCACCGCCTTGCCGTTGTTCATCAGCATCGAATAGGCGTTCACGAGCTTCATGGGCGTGGTTTCGCCCGCGCCCAGCGCGATGGCGAGAACCGGCTGGTAGCTCCCGATGCCGAGGTCCTTCGCCAGCTTCACCACATTGTCCATGCCGCTGTTGTAGGCGATGCGGATCGTCATCAGGTTGCGCGACTGTTCGAGGCCCCAGCGCATCGTCTGCGCGCCGGCATAGCCGCCGGAGAAGTTGCGGAAGCATTTGGTGCCGAGGCTGCGCGACTGATAGACGCAATAGGGCGCGTCGGAGACGATGGAGGCGGGCGTCATCCCGTTGTCGAGGCCGGCCGCATAGACGAAGGGCTTGAAGCTGGAGCCGGGCTGCCGCTGGGCCTGCGTGGCACGGTTGAAGCTGGAGCCCTTCACGTCGAAGCCGCCCACCATGGCGAGCACCCGGCCGGTCTGCGGTTCCTGCACCACCATGGCGCCCGAAACCTCGGGGATCTGGCGCAGGCCATAGGCATTGCCCGCGATCCGGGCGACGGGGATCACGTCACCCGGCTTCAGCAGTTGCCAGGCCGGGCTGCCGTTGCGGGCGCGCATCGCGTCTCCGTTCGCCATCCGGCCCTTCGTGCCGTCGGAGAAGCCCAGCGTCATGCCCGAGCCATCCTTGGCGAGCACGACCGCGATCCGCCAGTCCGGCACGCCGGCGCCGACGGGGGCCGTGCGCAGCCGGCCTTCCCAGCCATCGCCCAGTTCGATCGTGGCCGGGGGCCCGCGCCAGGCGCGACCCGAATCATAGCGGAGCAGCCCGTTGCGCAGCGCCTTTTCGGCCGCTGCCTGGATCACCGGATCGATGGTGGTGCGCACCCAGAGTCCGCCGGCATAGACGCTGTTCGGCCCGTCTTCGGCATCCTCGCCGAATTTCTCGATCAGCTGGCGGCGGACTTCCTCGATGAAATAGCCGCCCACGGCGGCCTGCCGGTTTGCGACACCGCCCGTCGTCGTCTCGATCGGGGAGGCCTTCAGCGCCCCGGCCTGCGCCTGGGTGAGGAAGCCGTTGTTGGCCATTTCGCCCAGCACATAGTTGCGGCGTTCCAGCGCGCGGGCATAGTTGGTGCGCGGGTTGTAGTTGGACGGGGCCTTCAGCAGGCCGGCGAGGAAAGCGGCCTCTTCGGCGCGCAGTTCGGCGGCGGGCTTGCCGAACCAGCTTTGCGCGGCGGCCTCGATCCCATAGGCGTTCCGGCCCAGGAACACCTCGTTCAGATAGAGTTCGAGGATCTGTTCCTTGGTGAACTGCTGTTCGATCCGCTTTGCCAACAGGGCCTCGCGCACCTTGCGGGCGATCGTGACATCATTGTTGAGCAGCAGGTTCTTCGCGACCTGCTGGGTGATGGTGGAGGCGCCCACGGGCCGCTTGTCACTGCCCAGGGACTGGATGTTCGTCCAGACGGCGGTGAGGATGCCGGCGTAATCGAGGCCCGAATGTTCGAAGAAGGTCTTGTCTTCGGCGGAGGTGACGGCCTGCACCACGACCGGCGGGATTTCGGCATAGGGCAGATAGATGCGCCGTTCGCGGGTGAAGCTGTGGAAAGGCGTGCCATCGCTGCTGCGCAGGGTGGTTGGCAGCGGCGACTGGTAATTGGCAAGGCTGGCCGCATCGGGCAGGCCCCGGCCGACCAGAAGCCAGATGAGGAACAGGCCCAGCAGGCCCAGCGCCAGCAGGCCGCCGAGGAGAATGAGGGTCTTTCTGGGCAGCCGCCCCACGAAGGCCCGGGCGCGTGCGAACAGGCCGGGGGTGGGGGCGCCGGCCTCGGGGTTTGCGGCATCCATGACCCGCCTTTAGCGCGGGCCGCAGGCTTCGCACAGCCCATCTGAGGGGCTGCCCCGCGCGAATGCGGCGGGCGGACGGGCGGCGCCCACTGAAAGCCGGGCTTCACGGGGCCCAAGCTTTCGCTTCTGGCCCGGCGGGCGCTTCGGGCGCATCAGCCGGGCCATGGAACAGATTGGTGAATTGTGGCTGGTGGGCGCGGGGCCGGGCGATCCGGACCTGCTGACGCTGAAGGCCGCCCGGCTGATCGCCGGGGCCGATGTGCTGGTGCATGACGGGCTGGTGGGCGACGGCATCTTCGCGCTGGCGCGGGCAGACGCCGAGCTGATCTCGGTGGAGAAGCGGCGCGACCGGCATTCCATGCCGCAGCAGGAGATCAACGCCCTGCTGGTGCGGCTGGTTCGCGAGGGCCGCATGGTGGTGCGACTGAAGGGCGGCGACCCGTTCGTGTTCGGACGTGGCGGCGAGGAGCTGGAGGCCGCGCGCGCCGCCGGGATCGCATGCGGCGTCGTGCCGGGCATTTCGGCCGCCAACGGCTGCGCGGCGGAAGCCGGCCTGCCGCTGACGCACCGCGCGCTGGCGAGCGCCGTGAGCTTTGTGGCGGGCACCTGCCAGGGGCTGAAGGAGCAGGACTGGCGCGGGCTGGCCGGGCCGGGACGCACGCTGGTGATCTATATGGGCGTCACCACCGCCTCGCGCATTGCAGACAAGCTGATCGCGGACGGGGTTTCGCCCGACATGCCCGTGGCCGTGCTGGAGCGCGGCACCCTGCCCGGCGCCCGCGCCATCCGCACGCTGCTGGCGGAACTGGGCGATGTGGTTGCGCGCGAGGCCGTTCGCAGCCCCGCCGTGCTGGTCGTCGGCCGGGTCGCCGCGCTGGCGGATGCCGAAGATGTGATGGCCCGCGATGCCGTGCGCGAACTTCAGGAGTATGTGCCGTGGTGAAGCTGCTGACGGGCAATGAACTGCTGCGCGGCGATGTGCTGTGGTGGGCGGGCGAGGGCTGGAGCCTTTCCATCGACGACGCCGTGGCGGTGGAGGACGGCGAAGCGATCATCGCCCGCGAAGCAAAGGACGAGCGGGTGAGCGACCTGGCGCTGATCGACGCCGACCGGGCGGACGGGCGCTGGCGCCCCGTGAAGATCCGCGAACGCATCCGCAGCTATGGCCCCACCGTCCGCGCCGATCTGGCGCGGGAAGGACAGGACTGGAACTGATGTACCGCTATGACGAAATCGACCAGGCGGTCGTCGATGCGCGCGTCGACGAATTCCGCGACCAGGTGCAGCGCCGCCTGGCCGGCGAGCTGGACGAGGATCATTTCAAGCCGCTGCGGCTGAAGAACGGCCTCTATCTCCAGCTGCACGCCTATATGCTGCGCGTCGCCATTCCCTATGGCACGCTGTCGTCGGCGCAGCTGCGCAAGCTGGCGCATATCGCGCGCCGCTATGACCGGGGCTATGCCCATTTCACCACGCGGCAGAACCTGCAGTACAACTGGATCTGGCTGGAGGATGCGCCCGACATCCTGGCCGAGCTGGCGACGGTGGAGATGCATGCCATCCAGACCAGCGGCAACTGCATCCGCAACATCAGTTCCGACCAATATGCAGGCGCGGCCGCCGGCGAGGTGGACGACCCGCGGATCTGGGCCGAACTGCTGCGCCAATGGTCGAGCTTCCACCCGGAATTCAGCTATCTGCCGCGCAAGTTCAAGATCGCCGTCATCGCCTCTGACGAGGACCGGGCGGCGCTGAAGCTGCACGACATCGGGCTGCAGCTGGTGCGCAACGCGGCCGGGGAGCAGGGCTTCCGCGTGCATGTGGGGGGCGGCATGGGCCGCACGCCCATCATCGCGCCGGTGATCCGCGAGTTCCTGCCGCTGGCCGACTATCTGAGCTATAACGAGGCGATCCTGCGGGTGTACAACCGCTATGGCCGGCGGGACAACATCTACAAGGCGCGCATCAAGATCCTGGTGAGCGAGCTGGGGGCGGCCGAGTTCGCCCGGCAGGTGGAAGCCGAACATGCGCAGGTGAAGACGCTGGGTATCGATGCGCCGGACGCCGAGGTGGCGCGCATCCGCGCCTTCTTCCAGCCGCCCGCCTTCGAGACCGGACTGCCCGACGACATCGACCGGACCGATCCGGACTTTGCGCGCTGGGTGGACCGGCAGGTGGCCGCCCACAAGGCGCCCGGCCATGCCATCGTCAACATCTCGCTGAAGCCGGTGGGCGAGATCCCCGGCGACGCCTCTGCCGAGCAGATGGAGGCGATCGCCGATCTGGCCGAACGCTACAGCTTTGACGAGATCCGGGTGACCCATGCGCAGAACCTGGTGCTGCCGCATGTGCGCAAGGCCGATCTGAAGGCCATCTGGACCGAACTGCGCCGCATCGGCTTTGCCGACGCCAACCTGGACCTGGCGACCGACATCATCGCCTGCCCGGGGCTGGATTACTGCACGCTGGCGAATGCCCGTTCGATCCCGGTGGCGCAGGAGATCGCCCGCACCCTTGCCCCGCGCGAGGCGGAACTGGGGGAGCTGAAGATCAAGATCTCGGGCTGCATCAACGCCTGCGGCCACCACCATGCCGGGCACATCGGCATCCTGGGCGTGGACCGGAAGGGCGTGGAGAATTACCAGCTGCTTCTTGGCGGATCCGGGGCGGAGGACACGAGCCTTGCCCAGATCCTGGGCCCCGGCTTCGACGAGGCCGGGATCGTATCCGCCGTGGACCGGCTGACGGGCGCCTATCTCGACCGGCGGGAGCCGGGCGAGCGATTCCTGGACACCTACCGCCGCCTCGGCGCGGCGCCTTTCAAGGAAGCCGTCTATGGCTGATCCCATCGCGATCGACGCCCGCGCCCTGCCTGCGGCGGACCCCGATGTCGTGCTGGCGCCGGAGGAGGATGTCCGCGCCCATGGGGGGCTGGGCAATCACAAGGTGATCGGCCTTGCCTTCCCCAAATGGCGCGACGGCCGGGCCTATTCCTCGGCCCGGATCCTGCGCGAGGCGGGCTTCACCGGCGACATCCGCGCGATCGGCGACCTGACGGTGGATCAGCTGGTCTATCTGAAGCGCGCGGGCTTTTCCTCGGTTGCGGCGGACCGGCCGATCGACGGC
>NZ_JAYRCW010000022.1:22385-29681 GCF_041909755.1 Sandaracinobacter sp. | reverse complement strand
TCACCCTGGAAATGGCGCCACTTGAAATCCGTCATCGTTCCGTCCGTCCAATCTCCGCCAAGCATGCTCAAGCTTCACGATTTTTGCAACAGAGCCATCAGGGGGGCCAGCGTTTCATCCAGGATCAGCAGCACCAGATCATCGGGCGTGTAATAGCTGCCCGAATTCTTGCGCGCGAAGATGTTGGGCCGGATATCGACTTCGCCGGTTTCAGGATCGCGGGTCAGCTCGAATTCCAGCAGCCGTTCATAGATGGACCCCAGCTGCTGCACCGAAAGATCGCGGTAATTGATGTAGCGGCGCTGGCCGTCCCGCCGTTCCCAGGAAAGAATGTCGATCGCTTCGGCCATCACGTCATCCGGCAGGGCAATCGCCTTCAGCAGCGGGGTTTGCGCGGCATTGAACAGGCCGCCGTTATAGGGCGGCAGGCCCACCGATGGATCGCCCTTGTCGATCATTTCCGCCAGATCGGCAAAGCGGTTCCAGTAAGTGCGGGCAACGCCGGAAAAACTGTCCCCGGCGTCCATGCGCTTGCCCACGTCCAGCCGCGCCAGCCGCAGGGCGTAATCGTCGAACCGGGCATCTTTCACCGGCAGCAGCCCGCGATCCTCGGCATACAGCACGAACAGCAGCCGATAGAGCAGGATCAGCGTTGCCTGCCGCACATCATCCAGCGGGGTTTCGGCAGGCGCCGCCCGCGCCACCGCCTTGCCCAGCGCGGGATAAAGCCGGGTGAACACAAGGTCCGACAGGTTGCGGGCCACCCGTTCTTCGTAAAAGCCCGCTTCCTTGCGGGCCGTGTCGTGGAAGCTGGGGGCGCTGGCCGTTGCCCGCTCGAACGCGGTGCGCGAAAACATGGCGGCAAACACCCGCAGCCAATGATCACGCTCTTGCCGGGTGATACCGGCATCCAGCAGATCGGTTTCCAGCCCCATGATCCGGGCCAGATCGATTTCCAGATAATCATCGATCGTGGAGCGCGCGCCCGCGAAATAGAGCCGCCACTTGGCCCCGTTGGTCAGCAGGCCCCAGCGCAATTCACCCTGGGTCAGATCGTCGATCCGCCGCAGGTATCGCAGCAGCTGGGTTGAAGGGGTGTCCTTGTCTGCCCCGGTTCGCCCTTCGGCCCGATCCAGCGCCCGGCCCCAGCGTTTGCTTTCCACCACCGCCGCGCCAAACTGATACCGCCGCCATTCTTCGGGGTGCCCATTGGCGCTGGCCTTCGCTTCGGCATCGATGAACAGCAGCCCGTCCGGCACGTCCACCCGCCCACTGGCGGAAAGATTCTGCTGGGTCAGATAATCCTGCCAGCCCAGCGCCTTCAGGATCGGCCACACCAGATCGCTTTCGGTGGTGGCTTCATTTGGCCTGCTGGCGTGGGGGAAACCCGCCAGGACAGCGGCCAGCCGGTCACGCAAGGCGGCCGCATCAACAGCCGCATAATGCGCGCTGCTGCAAATCCCTTCCACCAGATAGTCCTGGGTGAACAAGGCACCGGCGGAAAACAGCGTTGGATCAGTCACCAAAGGGGCTTAACCCGGCCGACGGATGCCGCCAAGGGCAATCCGTTCAGCCTGTCTTGCGGTCTGGAAAGGGCACGATATCGCCGCCCTTGCGCAGCGTATCCAGATAGTCGCTCCACCATTGCGCCATGTCCACGCGCTCGTTCCAGTGTGCGCCCCGGTGATAAGCGGCGCGCACCTTGTCGGTGTCGCCATGCGCCAGCGCGCGCTCGATCGCGTCCGGGTGCCACTTGCCGCTTTCGTTCAGCAGCGTGGAGGCCATGGCGCGGAAGCCGTGCGCCGTCATTTCTTCGGTGGAATAGCCCAGCCGTCGCAATCCGGCGTTGAGCGTGTTCTCGCTCATGGGGCGGGCGCGCGTCCGCACAGAGGGGAACACAAAGCCATCGGGGCCAGTGATCGCGTGCAAGTCACGGAACAGCGCCACCGCCTGCCGGGAAAGCGGGACATGATGCGCCTTGCGCATCTTCATCTTGCCCGCCGGGATGATCCACAGCGCGCCGTCCAGATCAAATTCGCCCCACTCCGCATGGCGCAGTTCACCGGGGCGCACGAACACATGCGGCGCGATTTGCAGCGCCAGCTTCGTGATGCCGCCGCCTTCATAGTCATCGATGGCGCGCAGCAGGCCGCCCACCTGCTTCGCGTCGGTGATCGCGCCATAATGCGTCACTGTTGGCGCCGTCAGCGCGCCGCGCAGATCGCGGGTCGGGTCTGATGCCAGCCGCGCCGTCGCCACCGCATAGCGGAACACCGCCCCCGTCAATTGCAGGCTGCGGCGGGCGCTTTCCAGCTTGCCCTTGCCTTCGATCCGGCGAATGGCCGTCAGCACGTCCGCCGGTTCAATCTCGCCAATGGGCAGTTTGCCGATCGATCCGCACACAAGTGAAAGCAGATACTCGCTGCGGATGGCGGTGGCAGGCGACCAGCCCTTCACACCGTCGCGCCTGCGCTTCTGGCAATATTCGTCGCAGATGGCCTTGAAGGTGTCGGCCGACTGAATGCGCGCCCGAACCTTGTCGCGCTGCTTCTCTCGCGACGGGTCTTTGCCGATGGCAATCAGTTCCCGCGCTTCCTCTCGCCGCCTGCGGGCTTCGCCCAGGCCCACTTCGGGGTAGGCGCCAAGCGCCAACAGCTTCTCGCGCCCTTCGATCCGATATTTCAGCCGCCACAGTTTCCCACCCGCCGGGGTGACAAGCAGGAACATGCCCGCACCGTCCGTCAGCTTGAAGGGCTTGTCGCCCGGCTTTGCGTTCCGGATTGCAATGTCTGTCAGGGCCATGGCGAAACCTGCTTTCCCCAGGGGCGCTACCCCCAATATACCCCGCCGCCTGGGGGTGCCTTTCGGGCCGTTTCGCCAATACCCCCCAATCATACCCCCAGGAATGGCGGCTAGACGCGAACATGGGCGAACGCTGGCGGCCCGTTAGTCGCTAAATACCTTGGATTTTCAGGGGGTGTCCAGACGAATATGAACGTCGGCGGACAGGGAAATGGAGCGGGTGAAGGGAATCGAACCCTCGTCGTAAGCTTGGGAAGCTTCTGCTCTGCCATTGAGCTACACCCGCGCATCCGGCTGGCGTTGTGCGCGGCCCGATTCCGGGCGGCGCGTCCCTGCCATGATCGGGGTGGGCGGTCAACCTGAGGGGCGGTCAACCGGGCGGCGGCGGGTTGTGCCCTAGCCCAGCACCACGATCTGGCGGATGGCGCGGCCGTCGGCCAGTTCGTCCATCAGGGCGTTGATGTCCGCCAGCGGGCTGACCGAGGTGAGCAGCCGTTCCACCGGCAGCCGCCCGGCCCGCCACAGCGCCAGATAGCGCGGGATGTCGCGCGCGGGGATGGACGAGCCCATGTAACTGCCCATCAGCGTCTTCGCGTCGGCCACCAGCGACACCGCAGGGATGGCCAGCATCTCCGCCGGATTCGGCAGCCCGACCGTGACGATGCGGCCGCCGCGCCGGGCGGCGGCATAGGCTTCGGCCAGCACGGCCGCGCGACCCACCGTTTCGATCACCACATCGGCCTTCGGCAGATCCCGCGCGGCATCCGGCGCAACGGCGACGGCCGCGCCCAGCTCCAGCGCCAGCGCGCGCTTTTCGGGCGAAGGGTCGATCGCCATCACCGGCTGCGCGCCGGCCGCCAGGGCGCCCAGCAGCGCCGAAAGCCCCACGCCGCCCAGCCCATAGACCAGCAGCGATTCGCCCGGCCGCACCGCCGCCGTGTTGAACACCGCGCCCACGCCCGTCAGCACCGCGCAGCCGAACAGGGCGGCGATCTCGGCGGGGATATCCGCGTCCACCTTCACGGCCGATCGGCGGTCGATCACGGCATGGCTGGCGAAGGCCGAAACGCCCAGATGATGCTTCACCGGCAGGCCCTGATCGTGCAGGCGCACGCCGCCGCGCAGCAGCCGCCCTTCCCCGTTCGCGGCGGCCCCGTTGGCGCACAGATACCCCTGGCCTGACAGGCAGGGCACGCATTGGCCGCAGGCGGGCAGGAACACCAGCACCACCCGGTCCCCGACGGCGAACTGCCCGTCGTCCGGGTCGCCCAGCGCCAGCACGGTGGCGGCCGCCTCATGGCCCAGCGCCATCGGCATCGGGCGCGGCCTGTCGCCGTTGATGACGGACAGGTCGGAATGGCACAGCCCCGCAGCCTCGATCTTCACCAGCAGTTCGCCGGGCTTCGGCGGATCGAGATCAAGCGCCTGCACGCTGAGCGGCGCGGCGCTGCCATAGGGCCTGTGGTGCCCGCCGCACTGGTGCAGCACGGCTGCGGTGATCTTCATCGGCGCTCTCCCCGTCGGCCCTCGATGCCCTGCACAAAGCAGATGTCGCCGCCGCAGGCCAGCCCGCGCCGCCGCCCGCCTGCTCAAGCCCGCCGCCCGGCAGCCGTCATGCTTGTGGACAACTGACAGCATCCGCTTGCGCTGCACCAGATATGGTATCAGTAGCTAGGGTTGCGACAACTGGTTGTTGGTGTCTGCGCAATAGGCCATGGCTTCCCCAGGGAGACACCGGGGCGCACTGGCGGGAGCGAATATCGGATGAGCCACTCGGCGCCTGGGTTTGAAGCAAAACGGCAATGGCCGCTGTGGGCGCTTGCCGCCGCCAGCCTGGCCTGGTTCCTGATCACCGTTTCGGCCAGTGCCAACATGCCGATCGCGCCGCCGGGCCAGTTGCAGCATCTGGCCGACCGGGCGACGATGATCTTCCCGCCGCTGATCGTGCTGCTGCTGATTGCTGCCTTCCTTCCCGCCCGCCGCAAGGGGATGGACATCGACGAGATCGAAATCCGGGTGGAAACAGCCGCGCGGGCGACGGCGGAACTGGAAGCGCAGCTGGGCCGGGTTCACGCCACGCTGGACGCCTGTGCCGACCGCGTCGAATCGCTGCGCGCCTCTGCCTCAGGAGAGGCGGATGGGCTGGCGGGCCGGGCCCAGGCGCTGGAAGTGGCGGCCGGCACCATGGCGCTGTCTGCGGGCGACATGGGCAAGGCGGCCAGCCAGCTGCAGGAGCTGATCCCCACCCTGTCGCGGCAGGCGCAGGAATCCGAAGCGGCGCTGAAGATCGCCGGCAGCGAGGCGCGGCGCAATATCGAGACGATGGAAGCCTCGCTCGCGCAGATCGCCGCCCATGGGCGCGACGCCGGGCGCGAAGCGGAAGCGATGCTGGCGACGATGCAGGGCCTGATCGCCCAGATCGACCAGAGCGCCGCCGAGACCACCAAGACCATCGCCGGCCGCGCCTATACGCTGGACGCCGCTGTGACGGGCGTGCTCGACCGGTCCGCCGAGGCCTTCGCCTCCATCGGGGAGACGCTGTCGGCCCAGTCGCGCAGCGTGGAGCAGATGATGTCCACCGCCCGCGCGGACCTCGACGCCTTCGGCACCGAGGGCACCCGGCTGGTTGGGCAGCGGCTGGACGTGCTGCTGGGTGCGGCGAGCCAGCTGAAGGGCCAGTTCACCGACCAGATCGCGGCCTCGCAGCAGCTGCAGCAATCGGCAGCGGCGGCCATCGCCGATATCGAGGCGCGGCTGGCCGCGCTGGCGCAGGCGCAGGCGCAGGCCTCTGCCGAGATCGCGGGCGAGACGGAAACGCGGGCGCGGCAGTTCGAGGACCGGCTCGCCGGCCTTGCCGAGCGGCAGCGCAGCGCCGACCTGGCGCAGCAGGAGCGGATGGCCGCCGGGCTGTCTCAGCTGGAGGCGCAGCTGGGCGAACTGGCGAGCCGGCAGGCCGACGCCGGGCAGCGGATGCAGGCGGCTCTCGCCGACACCATCGCCCAGGTGGAAGAGCGGCTGGAGGGGCTGAAGGCCCGCCAGACGGCGATGGGGCAGGAGATGGAGGAGGAGGCCGCGCGCCTCGTCAGCGGCGTCGAGCTGCGACTGGACGAGCTTCGCGTGCGGCAGCAGCAGCTCGCCTCCAGCATGGCCGCCGAGGCGAGCGCCAGCCTGGATCAGGTGGAGGGCCGCTTCGTCGACCTTGGCGCCCGCGCCGCAGACAGTCATGCCGAAACGGTGGAACTGCTGGGCCGCACGCTGAGCGCCGTTGCGGCGCTGGGGGATGCGCTGGAAGACAAGCAGGCCGCAGTTGGCGGGCTGGAGCAGCGGATCGCAGGCCTTGCCCCGGCCTTCGCCGGCTTTGCCGACGCCAGCGAATCCCGGCTGCCCGCCCTCGTCGGCGGATTCGAAACCGTTCAGGATCGCGCGCGCGACGTGCAGGCCCAGCTGGATGCGCTGGCCGACCGGATCGAAAGCCAGGTGGCGCTGCTGCGCGACAGCGCCGCCCAGTTCGAGCGGGACCATGGCGCTGTCGTCAATCTCACCCAGTCGCTGGCGGGCGAGTTCGAGACCGCGCGCGGCGTGGTGAACGAGATCCGCGACACCACCGAGCAGACCGCGATCGCCGCGGCCGCGCGCATGGTGGACAATGTGATGCAGGTGCGCGCCAGCGTGAACGCCACCGCATCCGAAGTGCAGACGCTGTTGTCCTCGGTGGTGGCGGAAGCCGAGCAGAGCCTGAACGAGTTCGCCACCACCCGCGCCGAGGCGGCCTTCGGCGCGCCGATCCGGCTCCAGATCGCCTCGCTGGAAGATGCCTCGGTCAAGGCGGCGGACGCGGCCGGGGAGGCTTCGGAACGGCTCACGGCGCGCCTTGTCGATCTGGTGAAGGTAATTTCCGAAACGGAAGCGCGGGTCGACGAAGTCGACACCCGGATGGACATCCGCGCCCGCGACACGCTGGCCGCCCGTTCGCAGCGCCTGCTGGAAAGCCTGAACACGGCCTCCATCGACGTCGCCCGGCTGCTGTCGGTCGATGTCGGCGAAAACGCGATGAAGCGCTATCTGGATGGGGACCGCAGCCTGTTCGCCCGCGCGACCGTCCGCATGGCCGACAAGGAAACCGCGCGCCGCATCGCCCGCCACTTCGTCCATGATCCGGACTTCGAAATGGAGGCGTCGCGCTATCTGGACCAGTTCGAACAGCTGATCCGGCGTGTGCTGAAGGACCCGGACGGCGAGGCCTTCGCGCTTGTGCTGCTCTCGTCCGATATCGGGAAGCTCTATGCGCTGATCGCCGAATCCATCGGCCGGCCGGTGGCGCGCAAAGAGGATTGAGCTGCGGCCGGGACCGCCCGCCCGTCAGAGGAAGGGCAGCGCCTTCGTGGCCCAAAAGGCAGCACCGGCGGTGATCGCGATGGCATAGGGCAACGGCGCGCCGGGCTGCAGCGGCCCGGGCATGCGCCCGGCCTCGAACCCGGCAAGGCTGAACCCCTT
>NZ_JAYRCW010000022.1:0-22375 GCF_041909755.1 Sandaracinobacter sp. | reverse complement strand
CAGCAGCACCGCCGCCAGCACGCCGCCCGCCAGAACCGTGCCCAGCAGAAAGGCCGGAAGGCCGAACAGGCCGGTCCAGGCCGACATGCCCACCATCAGCTTGATATCCCCGCCGCCCATCCAGCCGATCGCGAACAGACCAAGGCCGACGGCGAACATCAGCGCCAGCCCGGCGGCATGCCAGCCCCAGGCGAAGCCGGGGGTGACGATGCCGAACAGCACCGCTGTCACCAGCAGCAGGATCGACAGGGAATCGGGGATCTCGAACCGCCGCAGGTCGCAGACGCAGGCCACCAGCAGCGACAGGCCGGCGATGCCGGCAAACAGCATGTCCCAGCTCATGGCCGGGCGGCCCCGGCGCTCTCTGCCAGTTCCGGTGCGATGGATTTCAGATAGGCGAGATTGGCGCTCGCGGTCTTGTCGTAGCGGCTGTTCATGTCGATCGCGCGGGCGAAATAGCTTTCCGCAATGCGATGATCGCCGCGCAGCATGGCCGCCACCCCGATGGTGTTCAGATCCCGCGCCAGCTCGTCCCGGTTGCTGCTGGTGAAGGCCTCGGCATAGCGGCCCTGCATCGCCTTCGCGAGCTTCAGGTTGGTCTGCGCCTGCTTCAGATCGGGCTTCAGTTTCAGCGCAGTGTCGAAATCCGCTTCCGCTTCCGCGTGGCGGCCCTGCAGCAGGCGGGAATAGCCCCGGTTGTTCAGCACCTCGGGCGACTCAGGCGCGGCCTGCAGCGCAGCGGCATAGAAGCGCTCGGCCGCCGGCCAGTCGTGCCGCCGGTCCGCCAGCACCGCCCGCGCAGACCAGGCCCGCGCCAGTGCCGGATCGCGCGCCACGGCATCCGCGAGCAGCGCATCCGCCGCGTCGGGATGGCCGGCGCGGATGGCCGTGATGCCCCGGCCCGCCAGCGCCCGCGCGCCGACGACAGGGTCCGTCTCCAGCGCCTGGAACGCGGTCGCCGCCTCCGCCAGCGAATCCGCCGCCAGCATCAGTTCCGCCTGCCGCAGAGAAACCTCCGGGCCCGGAAACCGGGCGCCGGCGCGCAGGATCAGGTCGCCCGCGCTTTTCAGCCGCCCGTCTGCGATGGCCTTGTCGATGAACTCCAGGGTGAGCGCCTCGCCATCCAGAGCCCCGGCAGCAGCCGAAGTCTCCGCCGCGCGAAGAGGCTCGTCGACCGTTCCGCTGATCACTGCGACAGCGGCGACAGCCGCCAGCCACCGCACGCCCCTGGCCCTCATGCCGCGCGCACCCGTTCGATCAGGGCTTCCAGCCGCGCCACCTTTTCCGCCACGGTCAGTTCCACCTGCTCGTCGGCAGCCTCGTCCGCCTTCCTGTGCAGATCCGCCGCGAAGCCGTTCAGCCGGTCATCGTCGCTGGCGAAGGGCGCGTCGAACTGCCGGCGCGTCCCGGCTTCCTGAAGCGCCTGCTGCGCCGCGGCGGCCAGCGCCCTGCGGCGGGCATCCCTGGGCGGCGCGAACCCGGCCGCCAGCAGCGCCATGTTCAGGCTGGCCCTGTCCACCGACCGGCGCGACGGCCCGCCCGGGGCCGGCGCGATCGCGAGGATCTGATCCTGGTGCCAATCCTTGGGGTCGGGCGCCTGGAAGGCCGGTTCCGCCGGCTCGCCCCAGGGCGACAGCGGCGTGGCATCGGCCTGCGGCTGCGCGGCGGTTGCCTTGCGGGCGGCTTCCAGAAGGGCTGCGACCTGCATGTCGGCCGGCACCATCGTCCGGGCTTCCGCCATCAGGCGCTCGGCTTCGCGCCGGGCTTCGGCACGGGCCGCCACTTCGGCGTCGGAAACGATCGCGGCCCGTTCGAAGGCGGCGATGCGGGCGTCGTCTGCCGCAGTCAGGCCGCCGATGGCGGAGATCGCTTCGGCGCCCGCCACGGGCGTGACAGCCGCCAGCTGGACGCGCGCCTGCGGCTTCGGCGGCGTCAGCACCAGCCGCTGTTCATGCCCGCTGGTGCGCACGATCGTCGGGCCGGCCTGCGGGGCGGCTTCGACGGCGGCGGCCTGCACGGGCCGCGACCGGGCCGCCTGGTCGATCTTCGCAAGCGTGCGCAGCGCGGCGGACTGCACCATCGGATCACCGGCAGAGGCCGCCAGTTGCAGGAAGCGCGCGGCTTCCGCATGCGCACCCTGCAGATAAAGCGAGAGGCCGTAATTGTTCAGCAGCACCGGCGACGTCGGATCGATGCCGAGCGCGGCTTCATAATGGGTGCGCGCATCCTCGAAACGGCCCAGCCGGTCGAAGCAGACGGCCATGCCGTTCAGCGATTCGATCGAATCCGGATCCTGCGCCAGCGCCTTTCGATAGGCCTGCAGCGCTTCGGGCAGCTTGTTGGCGGCGAGATAGGCCTTGCCCATCTCGCGCGCGGCTACCGCCGTGGCGCCCGCGATCGGATCCGGCCCGGACATGCGGGCCTCGCCCAGATCGGCCGTCTTCGCATCGGCCGCCGCATGGGCAGCCAGCGCCGCCCCCAGCGCGAGCGGGGCAAGCCGGCCGACGCGGGGAGCAGCGGTCGTCATTCGCCGAACTGCGAGTTGGAGATCTGGATCGCGGCCGGAAGACCGAGCGACCCGACGACGACGGGCAGCAGGAACACCACCATCGGCACCGACAGCAGCACCGGCAGACGATGGGCCTTTTCCTCGGCCCGCATCCGGCGGCCTTCGCGCATTTCCGCGGCATAGACCTTCAGCGCCTGGCCGATGCTTGCCCCCAGCTTGTCCGACTGGATGACGAGCGTCGCGAAGGACTGGATTTCCTGCACACCGCTCTTGCGGGCCATGTTCTTCAGCGCATCCGCGCGCGGACGGCCGGCCCGAAGCTCGAGCGAGACACCCGCGAACAGTTCCGCCAGCCGGGGGTGGAGGTTCACGATCTCCTCGCCGACCCGCGCGAAGCAGGCGTCGATGCCGAGGCCCGCCTCGACGCAGACCAGCATCAGGTCGAGCGCGTCAGGGAAGCCGTTCAGGATTTCCGTCATCCGCCGGTCGGCCCGGCCGCTGACGATCACGTTGGGCAGATACAGCCCCAGGAGCGCCGAGCCGAGCACGACGAGGTAGAATTTGGTGCCCACCATGGTGGAGCCGGTGGCGATCAGGAAGCTGTAGGTCAGCGCCGGGAAAATCAGCGTCAGCGTGGTGCGGATCAGCACGAAGGCACGGACGGCATAGGGCTGGTTATAGCCCGCCAGCGTCAGCCGCTCCTGCAGAACGGCCGCCTTGTCGTCGTGCAGCGAGATGCCCCGACTTTCGACTTCGGTGACGAGCCGCGCCCACAGATTGTTGCTGGTGTCCGACCGGAGCGTGGGCGCGCCGCCACCGGCGGCAGCCCCTGCAGCGCCCGGCATGCCCAGGCGCTTCGCCATGTCGACCTTGCGGCCGAACATCGGCGCAACCGCCAGCACGCCCAGCACCACGGCGCCGAACACCAGGCCGAGAAGGAGATAGGTGATCATGTCCTGGCTCATCGCTCAGACCTTCAGCGTCACGAGCTTGCGGATGATCATCATCCCCAGCGTATACCAGCCCACGATGCCCAGCAGGCCGGGCATGAACATCGGATCATCCGCCACGTCCAGATAGAAGCTGGGGTTCGAGATGAAGATGAAGCCGAAAACGCAGATCGGCAGGGCCGACAGCACCCAGGCCGTCATCTTCCCTTCCGAGGAGAGGGCGCGAACCTTCAGCACCATCGAATTGCGTTCCCGGATCACATTGGCAAGACCGTCCAGGATGTCCGCCAGGTTCCCGCCGGTTTCCGCCTGGATCGCGACGCAGACCGCGAACATCTGCACGTCCGTCAACTGCACCCGCTGCGCCAGGCTTTCCAGCGCCTCGCGCAGATCGCTGCCATAGGAGACTTCGGCCATCACGATGGCGAATTCCGACCCCAGCGGGTCCGACATTTCCTCGACCAGCAGGTCGAGCGCGCCCGTCACCGGGTGGCCGGCCCTGAGGCCGCGCACGAAGATGTCGAGCGCGACGGGGAACTGTTCCTCGAACTTCTTCATCCGCTTGGCGGCCTTGCGGTCCACAAAGGCGAGCGGCAGCACGATGCCGACACCCACCGCGAACGCCAGCACGACCAGCACGGCGCCCGCCGAGTTCAGCATGTTGGCCACGCCCAGAATGATCGGAGAGGCAACGGCCAGCGCCAGAGTCGCGACGCCCATCAGCGTCACGAACCGTTCCGGCGTGACCCGGATGCCGGCCTGTGTCAGCTTCGTTTCAAGCTGGCCCATGAAGCGACCCACCATGCCCGCGCCATGCTTGTTCTGCGACAGTTTCAGCGAGGCTTCCACCTGCTCCTGCATGGCGCCGGATTTCAGCATTTCCATCCGACGGCCCACGCGGGTGCGCGGCGCATAGACGTCCTTGTAATAGTACCAGGCCCCCTCCACGAGGAGGACGACCGCCAGGAAGAGCAGCCCGAACAGCAGGCCGGTGCCGTCGCCGAAACTCATGCCGCAGAATCCAGCTTGCGATAGGGATCGAACAGATGCGCCGGCAGATGGATGCCGCGCGCGCCCAGATATTCCATGAACTTCGGCCGGATGCCGGTGGGCTTCAGCTCGGCAATCACATTGCCGTGCACGTCGATGCCCTGGCGGTCGAAGCGGAAGATTTCCTGCAGCAGCACGGTCTCGCCTTCCATGCCGGTCACTTCAGCGAGCGAGGTCAGGCGGCGCTTGCCGTCCGACAGGCGTTCCAGCTGAAGGACGACATGGATGGCCGACGCGATCTGCGAGCGCGCGGCCTTCGGGCTGATCTCAAGGCCCGACATGCCGATCATCTGCTCAAGACGCGACAGCGCATCGCGCGGCGTGTTGGCGTGGATCGTCGTCATGGAGCCGTCGTGGCCGGTGTTCATGGCCTGCAGCATGTCGAAGGCTTCGCCGCCCCGGCACTCGCCCAGCACGACCCGGTCAGGCCGCATCCGCAGCGAGTTCTTCACAAGGTCCCGCTGGTTGATCTCGCCCTTGCCCTCGATGTTGGCGGGGCGGGTTTCCAGCCGGATCACGTGGCGCTGCTGCAGCTGAAGCTCGGCCGAATCCTCGATGGTCACGATCCGCTCATGTTCGCCGATGGAGGCGGACATGGCGTTCAGCATCGTCGTCTTGCCAGAGCCGGTGCCGCCAGAGATCAGCACGTTGCGGCGGCCCTTCACCACGGCCCGCAGCGTTTCGGCGCAGGCTTCCGGCATGGCGCCGAAGCTCACCAGCTTGTCCATGTCGATCGGTGTCTTGGAGAATTTCCGGATCGTCAGGATCGGCCCGTCCACCGCCAGCGGCGGGATGATGGCGTTCACCCGGCTGCCGTCGGGCAGGCGGGCGTCCACCATCGGGGAGGATTCGTCGATCCGCCGGCCCATGCCCGACACGATCTTCTGGATGATCCGCTGCAGGTGGCGGTTGTCTGCGAACTGCGCCTTGGTTTCCTCGATGCGGCCGGCGCGCTCGATGAAGACGATGAAGGCCGTGTTCACCATGATTTCGGTGATCGACGGATCCTTCAGCAGCGGCTCCAGCGGCCCCAGGCCAAGCAGTTCGTCGAGGATGTCCTCCACCAGCTGCTTACGTTCCGCCAGGTTCAGCGCGTGGTTCAGCTCCTTCAGCATCTCGGCGACGATGTCGCCGATGTCGCGGCCCACCTGCTCGCGCGTCATGCTTTCCAGCGCCGCAAGGTTGATGCGGTCCAGCAGCTTCTGGTGCAGCTCGACCTTCAGATCGGTCTTGATGTCGGCGCGCGACATGTCGGGCACGGCCGCCACCTTGGGCGCGGCGGCGGGAGCGGCTGGCTTGGCGGCCGGCGCCTTGGACGCTTCCGCGGGGGCCGCTTCGGGCCCGGGCGCGCCGCCCTGCTTGCGGTTCGGCCAGATCATTGCGGATTCGCCTCTGCCGCCAGAACCTCGGACAGGTGGCTGGCCAGTTCGCCGATGTCCTTCAGCAACCGGGAGGAGGCCCGCACATCCTTCAGCATCGCGCCCTCGTCATTCGCGGCGCTCATCCCGACATAGTCGTTGGCGATGGTGAAATCGATCTTGCGTCCCAGGACGGCTTCGGTCTCTCGGGTGCTCGCCTTGCGGCCGAGCATCGTCGTCGGCACGCGGTTCGCCACGATCCTCAGCTTGTGCATCAGTCCGTTGGCGTCCAGCACCTCCATCTGGCGGCGGGCCTGATAGACGCCCGGCACCGTCAGGTTGGTCACCATGACGATGATGTCCGCGCGGTGAAGCGCGCGGACGCTCCATTCCGTCCAGGCTTGCGGCATGTCGACAAGCGCCACATCGTACACCTGCACGGCGGTGCGCAGCAGCTGGTCCACGAAGTCGGAACTCACCGCGTCGATGGGCATCATCTCCGGCGGGCTCGCCAACACTTCCAGCGAAGAGGAATGCCGAACGGCGACCGATTGCAGAAGCTCGGCATCCAGGCGGTCGGCGTCCTCGATGAGATTGCCGATGCTCAGGCTGGGATGCAGGTTCAGGAAGAGCGCCCCGCCGCCGAACTGAAGATCCATGTCCAGCAGGCCGACGCGACTGGTGCCCGCCCATGTTGCGCCGAGCTGGACGGCGATGGAGGTCGTCCCCACGCCGCCGAGCGCGCCCAGGAAGGCGACGACCTTGCCCTGCCTGCGTTGCTGCGGGGCAGTCCGGGCGGCCGGGCGCACGGGGCGCCGCGCCGGCTCGACAGCCTGCTTCAGTTCCTCCGCCGAAAAGGGGATCGGCAGCACGTCGATGGCGCCCGCGCGCAGCAGCGTGCGGGTCGCGCCGACCGTCAGCCCGTCGACGGCCGCGATCACGGGCACGTCGCCGGCCGACAGATGGATCAGCCGGTCGAACGCCTCCAGGCTTTTCGGATCGGCAGGCACCACCTCGACGACGAGGGCATCCGCCTCGCGCAGGAGGGGGGAATTCTCGGCCAGTGTGGACAGGTCCGCCACCTGCTCGTGGAGAGCGATACCCACCTGCGCCAGCGCATCGGCATCGGGCGCGCCGCCCGATTGCCGGGGCACATAGATCAGCTTCATAGCCCCCCCTGTTCCGGCACGCGCCTCGGCGCGACGCCAGGGCTCCGCGCCTGCGGCCCCTGCCTCGGCAGCCATGCCGGACTGTTCGACACCCATGTCACTTGCCCCCGGTTGCCGGATCTGCTCCGGCGGTGTTGCCGCCGCCCGCCGAGCCCAGGTCGGACCGGCCGCTGATCTGGGCCAGCGCCTTGATCTGCCCGGTCATGTAGCGGCTGACGGCGGCAGCGCTGCGCTTGCCGACGCCGCCTTCCATCAGGGTGCCGGCATAGCGGGGGTTCATGTCGACGGTCTGCACCTCGACATTCTGTGTGACGGTGCAGCCGAAATCCTTGTCCTCACTGGCGACAGCGGGGGAGGAGATCGCCGCGACCAGCAGCAGGCTGGACGCTGCGAACGGCAGAAGAGTGATGATGCGGCGACCCATTTTTCACCTCACGATATGTCCTGCTTCGCCATCGATTCCGCCGGGCGCAGGGGCGGCTGCCCCTGTTGACGCCGGCTTGGCGATGGACTTGCGGGTTTCTGTCTTGCCCAGAAGGAAGAGATCGGCCGCACTCGGGGCATGGATGCGGTCGGTGGGGACTGCGATCTGGTCAGGCCGCACGGGGCGGACAATCCGCGGCGTGACGGTGATGACCAGCTCGGTTTCCTGCTTGTTGAACGAGGTGGAGCGGAACAGGGCGCCGATGATCGGCAGCTTGCCCAGCAGCGGGATGGCACGGACCGAGTCGGTGAAGTCCGACTGGATGAGACCCGCCATCGCGAAGGACTGACCATCGCGCAGTTCCAGCGAGGTGACGGCGCGCCGCACCTTCAGGCCCGGGATGGTCGCGCCGCTCATCTCGACCGAGATTTCCCGGTCCAGCGAGCTGACTTCGGGCGCGACGCGCAGGTTGATCATGCCGTCGCCAAGAACGGTCGGGGTGAAGGCCAAGCCTACGCCGAACTGCTTGAATTCGATCTGGACACGGCCGTTGTTGTCGACCCCGCTGGGGATCGGGAATTCCCCGCCCGCCAGGAAGTTCGCGGTTTCGCCCGACAGCGCGACAAGATTGGGATTGGCCAGCGTGCGGACCAGCCCCTTGCGCTCCAGCGCCTCGAACTGGATGTCGAGCGTGGAGCCGAACATGTTCGACAGGAAGCCGACGAAAGGACCGGCACTGGTATCCGAATTGCGGCCGATGGAGCCGTCCTTCCAGGCGGCCTGGGTGATGCCCAGCTGCTTCACCGTTCCGCGCGACATTTCCGAGATCCGCACTTCCAGCAGCACCTGCTGGGGCGATCCCACGGACATCATGTTGACGACCTTCTGCGGCGCATAGGTTTCCGCCAGCGCCACGATCCGTTCCACCGCCAGCGGGCTGGACACCTGCCCCCGGATCACGATCGAATCATTGCTGTTGTTGATCTGGACGTCTTCGCCGGGGAAGGTTTCGGAAACCTGCCGCTTCAGGCCCAGCGTATCCGGCCCGACGACGACATCCACAACCGCGATCAGCCCGCCATTGCGATCATAGAGCGCAAGGTTGGTGGAACCGGTGGTGCGGCCCAGCACATAGACGCTGTTGGCCGACAGCGGCATCACGTCGGCGATCTCCGGGTTGCCGACCATCGCCTTCGAATAGGCGCGGTCCAGCTTCAGCACCTGCGACTTGTTCACCGGCACCGTCATCACGGCGCCCGCCTGCGCGCTGCCCTGGCTGACGACCTGGGCCGTGGCGGGGGCGGCGACCATGGCGGCGGCTGCGATCAGCGCTGCGGTGGAAACCGTCCTTGCGAAGGCGGTGGCGATCGGCACGAGCCGTTGATCGGCTTTCTTCATCATGATCTTCCTCACCATCGGCCTCCTTACCGGGGCACCTGATAGACGGACGTCTCGGTGCCGCGGACGATGCGGACCTCTGTTCCGCCGGGAATGGGGCGCGGCCTGGGCGCACCGGCGCCCTGGGCCGGGCCGGCAGGGGCGGCCGCGGCGGCTTCGCCCTTGGCAGGCGGGCGCATGTTCAGCACCTCGAAGGCGCTGGCGGTCTGCAGCGGCACGCGGGATTCGTCTCCGGTGGCACGCAGCGCCAGGTGCACCGTGCCAACGATCTGTGCGAGCGCCACCTTCTGCGCTTCGGCGGGCGTGACTTCGATCGTGGCGGATTTCACCACGGTCGGCTCGATCGTCGACGTGTCGGTGGATTGGCCGACGGCAAGGACGCGTGCGCCCTGGACGACCGCGCTGGTATAGGCGGCGCCTTCATCGAAGGTGCGGGTCACGAACACATCGACCCGGTCGCCCGGGGCGAGGAAGCCGCCGGCGCCCGACGCTTCGGTGACGGGAACGGAAACGGCCCGCATTTCGGGGCCGAGTAGCGTGGAGGACGCCAGACGCCCCGCCCCGCCGGTCACGGCAGTCGCGAGGATCACTTCGCCTTCCTTGATTTCGCGCAGCGCGGTGCGGTTGCCATCGCCGACGGCGTCCTGGGTCTTCCCATAGGCGTCGGCGGGCAGCGCGCCCGGCCAGGGCTGCGTCTTCAGCATGTCAGGGGTCAGCTTGTCGCCGAACTTCAGCGGCTTCGAAGCGACGACCACATAGGTCTTGGGCGCTTCGGCCTGCGGCGTCCCGGATTGGCCCTTGGTCATCACCATGCGAGCGGCGAGCACGGCAAGCAGGCCCAACAGGACCGCCCCCAGCAACAGGAAGATGGATGATCGACGCATGGTCCCCGACACCTTGCAGTTGGCGTCCGGCCGAACCCGAAGTCCGCTCAGGACGCTAGGATGATTTTATTATGGTTAACGGGCCGATCCGCGAAACTTGTTCCGAAAGGCCTGGCCCGGTCTTTGATCCTACCGATTTGGCAACTTCTGAAATCTGGGCCCCCGCACCGGGTGGCACGAGGGCCCAGACTGATCAGTCAATGCGACGTGGCTTACGGAGCCACAGCCACCTTGCCAGCGGCGTCGTTGACGGTCGCCGTGATGTTGGTGCCGAGCGTGCCGAAGGCAGCGGCCACGCCGATGCCGACAACGGCCAGGATCAGGGCGTATTCGGCGGCCGAAGCACCGGCCTTGTCGCCGAGGAACTTTTGCATGAACTTTTTCATTTCGCGACTTCCCTCTATTATGATCCGGACATTGCCGGACTTGTTGTCCTGCGGACGTCATTGCCCGCGAGGTATTCCGAGATCAGACCCACCCGCGACTGGGCTGCCGCCAGGCTCTGCGCCTTTTGGCCGGGTTCGTGTCTCATCCATAGTGGTAACCATGTCCCGCTTTGGATGCAACACCAAAAAATAGTGAAAAGCCCTTAGGAACACTGAACTTTTGCATTCATTAACATTGTGGCCTTTCCGCCACATCCGCCCTGAAGGGGGCGACTCGCCCTGTGCCAGGGCCCGGAAATCACCAGATTCAGTGGGTTCTAACGGCCGAATCCACCGCATCTTGCATCGATGATTCGGCACGATTCGTCGCAGCGATTCGCCCCCTCCCGCGGGGGGCGGCGGCCCTGCGGCACAGGTCCGCCACCCTGTTCTACTGTGCCGGATGGGCTGGAATGCAGTTGGCAGCACCGGATCCGGCCCTCTGGCGGGGCATCGGAAATAGTCGATTCGCACCGTGCAATATTCAATGCGAATCGGTCTTTGGAAGCTCTTGAGGCGCATTTACCCCGATTCGCGCAGGGGACAGGCCCACCAGGTGCGCCGATTCGCAGACCGGGGCCGTCCGGCCCCTGCCGCGTCGATCAGCTCCCGGGCGGCCAGCAACAGGCCCGGCGCCGGGTTGCCGCCGAATCGGATCGGCCCGCCCCCGGGGAACGGGAGCGGGCCGTGTGACGAACCGATTCGGAATGTGGGCCTTCCGGCCGGGTGGCCGCGATCAGCTGACCAGTCGCGACATGCCATCCCCCAGCGTGCCGGTCTTCGGGCAGCGCATCGTGATGCGGATATCGTCATAATCCTCGTCGCTGCCGCCGCTGCTGGGCGGCCGGTCTTCCCAGCCGAAGTACATGTACTTGCCCGGCAGGCAGGGCACGCCCGCCACGCGCAGCGGCGTTCCCTTCACATGCTTGGAAGGCGCCGTGCAGGCCGACAGCGTGTCGCAACGGATGGTTTCCACCAGCTTTTCCGATCCAAGGCCGGGGAAGGTTTCCACCCCGCCGGAAATGGCGGTGTCCGTGTAGTGGTTGAACGTCTGCTTCGACTTGTTCTTGTCGTAGCTCGTCCACAGTGTCTTCGTGGTCGTGGTGTTGGAGATCGCCTGTTTCACGTCGCGGATATTCTCCAGCCGGAAGCTCAGGCTTTCGCCCTTCTCGCACTCGGGCCAGACGAGCGGGTTCGGAACCTTGCCGAATCCGCGCTTGCCGGCCTCCGTCCAGAAGTTGCTGACGCCGGTGCCGTTCTTGGGCACATTGTCCGCCACCAGCGCCATCTGCGACCGGCGCGACTCGGGCGTGCCGGAACCGGTGTACTTGTAGCAATAGGCGTAGATGCGGTTGTAATCCCACGCCTGGTTGTCGAGGTCGGTCTTTTCCGGCGGTTCATACTGCACCACCAGCTGCCGCGCGGCGATCGCAGTTGCCTGGATGTTGGGCGAGCTGCTGCTGAAATAGTGCATCAGGATCGTGGGCACCCCGTTCTGCCGCGTGGCCGAACGGACCGCCGAAACCCGGACCGCGTTGATCAGGGCAGGGTCGCTCGAAACGGCGAAGGTGCGGGCGACTGGATCCCAGATCCCGATTTCCACGTCGCTGCTTTTCGTGACATCGCCAAAGGCGGCCGGCACGTTCCGCCCGGCATAATCGGCAGCGGCCGCCTTGGCATCCGTCGGCGTATCCAGCTTGGCGATGCCCGCCAGCGCCCCGGCGTCTGCCGCAGACTGCATGCGCCCCTGCACATAGCGAAAGTTCGCGATATCGATGGTGAGAGCGGCCGCGCCGACCAGCATCGGAAGCGACAATGCCACCAGCATCGCCACCACGCCGGACTTGTCCCTGCGCAAGCGCTTCAGATTTCGGGAGATGCGAATCATGATAACAACCCCTGCATTTTTCTGTTTTTGCCGCAGTTCGCGGATGCCGCCGGGCGGCCCTACATGAACGGAAGTTCCTGCTTCATCTCCACCTCGGTCTGCAGCGAAAAGGGCGCAGCCTTGGTGAAGAAGGTCAGCGGAGTCGCCTTCGACGAGGAAACCGTCACCGTCGTGGTGTAGACGTTCGTTGCCGCGTTCGCGGGCGTTGTCTGCGTCACGGAGATCACGGCGTCGTTCCGCATCCAGGTGGGCAGCCGGCTCTTGATCTCGGCAGAAGCCCCGCCGATCGCCAGCGTGTTCACCGCGACCTGGCGCGTCACGTCGCGCGCCGCCGTCTGCATGGAACTGTAGGAATAGAGGATCAGCCCATATTCCACCGTTCCGAACATCAGGCCCAGCAGCACAGGTGACACCATGGCGAATTCAGCCGCCACCGCGCCCGCGCGGTTTCGCCTCAACCGGTCCAGGATGCCCGGCCTGCGCCGCGCATGCGTGTTCGTGCTTGCGCATTGAACGGGATGCGCGCCCCCGGTTTTCTCAAGCGACATATCACGGCCCTTCTTGCTGCCGTTCTTTTATGACTCGGCGTCATATCCCAGTTGCAGCAATCAAACAATAGATTAGCAGCTCTGGATCCATATTTCTGTCAATGATCATGAAATAAGGGAAAGACAAAGATATTTCAAGTGTGAAATATTCCGCAATGGACTCCAGTGCCGGAAAGCCGAATCGAGGTTAATTTTATCAGCACTGCAAAACTTGAATCTGCTTCAGCTTGAATACTTCTTTTTTACTTTGCTGTCAAAAATCTCTTGCCCGCCCGCCTGTGGGAATGATATCCGCCAGTCAATCAGGTCGCTGAACAGGAGGCTCAGTCAATGAGTCCAGCCAAAAGACTGCTGAAGGATCGCAAGGGCGCCGTGGCGCTCATCATGGCCGCCGCAACCCCGATCATCGTGGGCGGGCTGGGCCTTTCCATCGATACAATCCAGTGGACATTGACGAAGCGCCAGATGCAGCGTCAGGCCGACTCGGGCGCGATTGCCGGGGCCTATGGCCTGGCGCAGGGGCGCAACGTGGCCGCCGTCGTGGCCGACGATCTCGCCCGCAATGCCTATGTGGATCTGACAAACGATCCGGTGGTGGAAAACGCGCCGACGGCGGGGCCGCAGGCCGGCAACACCCGCGCCGTGCGGGTCGCCCTGTCCACCAATGTGAACCTGCCCTTCACCGGCTTCTTCCTGAACGGGCCCCTCACCATTCCCGCCGAAGCCACCGCCTCGCTGGTCGCGAACGGCGAGTTCTGCGCGCTGTCGCTGGAAACCGCGAACGCCACCGGGATCACCCTGTGGGGCAGTTCCACGGTCGATCTCGGCTGCGGGATGGCGACGAACTCCGTGTCCGCCAACGCCGTCGTGGCGGGCGGCTCCAGCACGGTCAGCGCCACGCCGATCGCGGCGGTCGGCGGGGTGCCGCAAAGCAGCAACTATGCGCCGGGTACGGTGCTGATTCCCTATGCCGTGCCGCAGCCTGATCCGTTCCTGGCCCTGCCCGACCCGGTCGTGTCCGGCGCCGCGCAGAACGGCAATGTGAATTCGAACCAGACGCGCACGCTGAACCCCGGCACCTACAACGGCATGGATCTGAAGGGGACCGTCACGCTGAACCCCGGCACCTATGTGATCGGTCGATCGGATCGCAGTCCAAGGTCACCGGAACCGGCGTCACCATCATCCTCACCAGCAAGACAGCCGCCAGCAATCCGAACAGCATCGGCCAGATCAAGATGAACGGCGGCGCGACCGTGAACCTGACGGCGCCCACCACCGGCACCTATCAGGGCGTGCTGATCTATCAGGATCGCCGCGCGACGCTGTCCAATCAATCCAACAAGGTGAACGGCAACAGCGCGTCGAAACTTCAGGGCGCGGTCTATGTCGCCAGCCAGGAAGTGGAGTTCACCGGCACCACCGGGCTCAACACCAACTGCTTCCAGCTGGTGGCCCGGCGAATCACCTGGTCAGGCAACAGCGCCATCACCAATGTCTGCCCGGCCGGATCGGGCGCCCAGTCGTTCACCGGCACCGCCGTGAGGCTGGTGGGATGATCGCCCTGGCCAAAGCGGGGGCGGCGCAGCTGCTCAGGCGGCTCCGGCTCGACCGTCGCGGCGCGGCCGCGGTGGAGCTTGCCCTTGCGGCCCCGCTCCTCACGCTGGCGATGGCCGCCGTCTATGATCTGTCGCAGGGCTTTTCCGCCCGGCTAGATCTGGTGCAGGCGGCGCAGCGGTCGGCGGAGCTCGCCACTTCGCTGGGGCAGGTGCGGGCCAATTATGATTTCCTGCAATCCGAAGCCGTTTCGGCCGCCTCGTCGGCCGGCGCGGCCAATCCGGTTGCAGCCGTCGATGCCTGGCTGGAATGCAACGGCGTCCGGCAGGCGCAGATGAACGCCGTCTGCCCCACGGGCCAGCAGTTCGCGCGCTATATCTCTGTCGAGGTGACGGACACCTATTTCCCGCTGTTCACCGGCGCGGGACTGCTGAATGCGGGCGGCGTGCCGATCAGCGGGGCTGCAACGGTGCGAATCCAATGATCCGCCGCGTTTCCCGGATGGCCGCCTGCCGCTCTGGCGCGGCCGCAGCCGAATTCGCGATCGTCGCGCCGCTGCTGATCTGCGCGATCTTCGTGACCTTCCAGTTCGGCACGCTGTTCTTCGCCAATGCGGGGCTTCAGAATGCCATCGGCGAAGGCGCCAGGCTGGCGACCCTGTGGCCGCGCCGCACGCAGACGGAAATCGCAAGCGAGCTTCAGGCCTCTCAGTTCGGGCTGAACGCGCAGAACCTGTCGGACCCCCAGTTCGTCACGGGGAAGTCGGGCGGGCAGGATTTCATCGACATCACGATGACCTACACCGTCGATCTGGACTTCGTCCTGTTCAAGATCGAGGATGTCACGCTGCAGGAAACCCGCCGCGCCTATCGGCCGTGACGAATTAGCTTGAAGCCTTGTCGACCCGCGGGCGACGCCTGAGCGCCAGCCCCATGAAGCCGAATCCGGCGACCAGCATCACCCAGGTGTCCGGCTGCGGAATGCCGGGCGTTGGCGAAGGATCGGGCAGGATGCTGGGGCCCTTGCCGCCACCGATGCCGCCGCCCGAACCGCCGCCGCCGCCGAAGGGCGCAGCCGCCGTCTGACGGAAACCGGTCAGCGGCTCCGTCGTTTCCATGGCGATGATGGGCGACAGATCCGGGGAGCCCACCGGGCCCACGGTCGGGCATTCGGTGATGCTCGCCGTCTGCACCTGGCTTTGCGTCGCCTTCTGCACCTTGGGCTTGGTCGCGGGGCGTTGCCGGCTGACCGCAGGCTTCGCCTTCTGAACTGCCACCACAGAGCCAGCGCCCATGCTGCCTGCGAGCAGCAGCGCGCAGATTTCCTTTGTCCCGATCATGTTCTTGACTTCCGACCACTGAAACTACGCAAGACAATTTGCCCCGGGCCTTTTCTGGCCCGATGTGTTCACGACCGGATTGGATTTGAATTGCGCTCTGACGGCGCGTTTGATGACCCCTATATTGGTTTCCGGGCAGGAAAGATCAAATCCCTGCTTGGTAAACGCAACAGTGGTTCACATTCGGAAAACCATTTTGGCAGTCGAAGCTGAATATCCGTTCAGCCGCGGCTCCCGAACAGCGCCGATCCCACCCGGATATGCGTCGCGCCCAGCCGGGCGGCGATGTCATGATCCTGGCTCATCCCCATGCTGAGGCCGGTGAGGCCGTGGCGGCGCGCCAGCTTTGCCAGCAGCGCGAAATAGGGGGCCGGATCGCTGTCGGCCGGCGGCACCGCCATCAGCCCCGCAATCGGCAGCCCCGCCGCCGCGCAATCCGACAGCAGCCCCGGCAGCCCCGCGATCGGCACCCCGCCCTTCTGCGGCTCGTCGCCGATGTTCACCTGCACGAACAGCTCGGGCGTGCGCCCCGCCGCCGCGATCGCCTTCGCCAGCGCCGCCACCAGCGAGGGCCGGTCAACCGAATGGATGGCGTCGAACAGGCGGACCGCCTCGTCCGCCTTGTTGGATTGCAGCTGCCCCACCAGATGCAGCTCCAGATCGGGAAATTCCGCCTTCAGCGCCGGCCATTTCGCGGCCGCTTCCTGCACCCGGTTTTCCCCGAACCGGCGCTGCCCCGCCTCGATCAGCGGGCGGATATCCGCTTCCCCGAAGGTCTTGGAAATGGCGATCAGGCGGGGCGGCCGGTGCCCGCCCGCCCGCGCTTCCGCTGCCGACAGGTCCAGGATCTGCTGAAGCCGCGCGGCCGCAGGGCCTTCGGGGCTGGGCGCGGGGGATGCGATGGCCTTCTTCATGGCGATGCGGTAAGCCCCCGCCATGCGCCGGGCAAGAGTGCCGACCCACTGGCTGTTCACCGACGAGCGGCTGGGCGGCCCCGCGCCGGGCGATCCGCTGTGGGCCGCCATCCACCGCCTGCCGCGCGGCGGCGGCATCGTCTTTCGCCACTATGGCCTGCCCGCAGACCAGCGACACGCCCTGCTGCAATCCGTGCTGGCACTGGCGCGGCGGCGCGGCTTGCTGGTGCTGGGCGCGGAAATCGGCGGCACGCCGGGCGGCCGGCACCTGCCCGGCCATGCGCGGAACCGGCACCGCCCGATGCGCGGCCTGCTGGCCGCCGCCACGCACGACAGGCGGTCGCTGCTGCAGGCCTTCCGGCAGGGCGCAGATCTTGTGTTCCTGTCCCCCGTCTTTCCCACCCGCAGCCATCCGGGCGGCAGGGTGCTGGGGCCGGTCCGCTTCGGGCTTGCGGCGGCCGGGGCCACCGGCCCCGTCATCGCGCTGGGCGGAATGGGCCCGGAACGGCTGCGCCGGCTGAAACCGCTGGGCGCCTCCGGCTTCGCCGGAATCGACTGCTGGCTGGCCTAGAGCCGGATGCCGTCCACGACCGTCGCGCCGGGATGGCGCCGGTCGATATGGGCCAGCAGCGCCTTCACATTCTTCGTGTTGGACCGATAGACGAAGTCCAGCAGATCCCCCACCACAGGGATCGCGCCGATCGCCGCATCCACGCCCACCCGCCCCAGCATCCGCGTGCAGGCCCAGCGCGACATGCCCAGGTTGCGGGCTTCCCACACCAGATAGGCGCCGATCGACGCCGACACGAGATCGCCCACCACGGGCACCAGCCCGATGAAGCCGTCCATCCCGATGCGCACATTGCCGGGCAGGCGGATCACGCCTTCCAGCACGCGCTCCAGAACCAGCAGCCGCTGGCGCACGGCGCGCGGATCGCGCGGCAGGTTCAGCGCCGAGGCAAGCTGGTCAAACCCCTGATAGGTGGTGGCGGTCAAATCCGTGATCCTTTCGGCGGGCGCAGATGGCCCCGGATGCGCCGGATTCAAGAGGCGCCGAAAAATAGGCCCCCGCGCGGACGGCTCAGCCCGGGATCTCCAGCGCGCGCTGCTGATAGGTCAGCCGCCACTCGGCCAGATCCACCAGCATCACGGCCGCCGCCGCATTGCCAACCGCCGCCGTCCGGCTCAGCGCCGGGTGCGTCTCCAGCTCGGCCTTCAGGCCGTCCAGCGCGTCGGCCGTGGCCGCAGAGCGGGCGGAACTTCCCGCGAAATCGCCCTGCACCCGAAGGCCGTAGGCGGCCGTGCCAAAGGCCGGCAGCGTCGCCGTCGCCACGGTGAAGAAGATCGCGGCCGAATGGGCGGTTTCCGCATCCAGCACCAGGTTCGAGAACAGGAACCCGATGCACAGCAGCACCGTGGCGATGAAGCAGATGGAGCCGAACTGGTGCAGCCGGTGGTTCACATGGCTCATCCGGTGCGCGTTGCGGTGGTGATAGGCGATTTCGGGCGCCAGTTCCTCCTGCGTGATCAGCCCGGTCAGCCGGTCCAGTTCCGCCTGATCGATGCGGCCCGCGGGCATCCCCATCTGCCGCCAGATGCCGCCTGCATACCAGTCGATCCAGCGCCGGTTCCCCGTGCGGGAGGTCGGGCTGACGGCGGGTGGACGCGCCACGCCCAGCAGCCGCAGCGACCGCATCGGCCGCAGCCGTTCCGCCAGCTGCCGGTAATCCAGCCAGCGCTGCTGCCAGCTTTCGGCATGGCCCACGCGCGTGTTCGTCACGATCGCCGCGATCAGCAGCAATTCCATCACCACGAACAGCACCTTCACATTGCCGCCCAGCAGATAGCCGAACAGCGCCAGCGCCACCGCCAGCGCGGAGAACACGAAGTTCACCACATGGCCCGAACGGAAGCATTGCGCGAAGCGGTTGGCGAGATTGTCGGCCCAGGCATAGCCATGTTCCAGCAGGTTGAAGCGCCCGGTTTCCACCCGGCCCTGCCAATAGGGATCGAAGCGCGCCCAATCCTGCCGCGTGGCGGGCAGATAGGCCTGCTTGCGCCAGGCGCCCGATGTCAGCTTCTGCGCGCCCGTCAGCGCCAGCAGCAGCGGATATTCGATCCGCCGCAGCAGCAGCTCCTCCCGCTCCGCCAGGAAAGAGTCCAGCGCGCTGCGTTCGCCGGGCTCGTCGGGCGGCAGCAGGATGGACTCCAGCGCGGTTGCCAGCCGCGCCTCGTCGAACGGCTCTGACGGCGGGTCCATCGCGCCCTGCCAGCCGCCGCCTTCGGGGCCCTGCCCCGTCCACAGCAGGCGCACCTCCTCGGCAGACTCGATCGGCACATGAATGACCGGCTTGCCCATCGCCAGCGCATTGGCGACGACTTCGCCCGTGCCGCCGCGCCCGCCGCTGCCCTTGCCGTCCCAGATGGCGATCAGGATGTCGGCAGAACCCAGGATGGCGCCGCCCGCCATCGCATAGGCGGCCGGCTCGTTCGCCCGCTCGCCCGGCAGCTCCAGCACCCGGTCTGCGCGGGCCAGCAGCGCCAGGAACGCCTCGCGCGAGGGGCCCTCGGCGAAATCCGCCAGATAGGTCTCGGCCGCGAAGGGCAGCGGGCTATCCAGCCGGTATCCCTGCGCCAGCGCGGCTTCGGCGCACAGCCGGTCTGCCCCTTCGGCCAACGCGGATATGGCGCGCAGTTCTGGCTCCTCGCCGGTGAACCAGCCCGCGCCCTTCAGATGCGCCGCCCGCACCGTTCCGGCGATCAGCCGCAGCGCCTGCTCCACATGGGCCTTCACCGAAACCGCATGTCCCGGCGTCAGCCGGTCGGCCCGATGGCCGGTGAAGCCCACATTCACCACGCAGCGCGGCCGGGGCGGATGCACCATATGCTGCGGCACGGGCAGCGATGCGGCCCCCGCGGCTGTCGGCACTGGCGTCATCGTCCCCATGGCCGGGGACATGCGCGCAACGACCCGTCGCTGGCAAGCCCCGGCAGAAGCGCCGGGACAGGGCTTGCGCTTGCGCCGCCGGGGCCTTACTCTTCGCCCCGATGCCGGCCATCCCTTGCGGGGTGGCCGTTTTACTATCGAGCGCTGCAGGGCGGCGCGACAGACCAGGGACACGCACATGGCCAACAGCCCCAAGCCGGTGAAGCAGGCGCAGCCGCTGATGCCGCACGCAACCGCCACCTGGCTGGTGGAAAACACCGGCCTCACCTTCGCGCAGATCGCGGCCTTCTGCCAGATCCATGTGCTGGAAGTGCAGGCGATCGCAGACGAAACGGCCGCCACCAAGCTGACCCCGCGCGATCCCGTCCGCGCCGGCGAACTGGCGATGGCCGAGATCGAGAAGGGCCATGGCGACCCGGCCTACCGGCTGAGGATCTCGCCCGGACCGGCGCAGGTCCGCCGCACCTCTGGCCCGCGCTACACCCCGCTCGCCAAGCGGCAGGACAAGCCCGACGGCATCGCCTGGATCATCAAGCATCACCCGGAAATCACCGATGCGCAGATTTCCAAGCTGATCGGCACCACCAAAACGACGATCGCCGCGATCCGCAACCGCGAGCATTGGAACATCGCCAACATCACGCCCAAGGATCCCGTCACGCTGGGCCTGTGCGCGCAGCGGGAACTGGATGCGCTGGTCGCCGCCGCCGCCAAGAAGGCGGGCGTGCAGCCGCAGGAAGATGGCCGCCTGGGCGCAGACCGGGATGCGATCCTGGCCGAGCTTCGCGCCGAGCGCGATGCGCAGGGCGCAGAGGCGGAAGCGCCGCGCGAACACACCGCCGAATCGCTGTTCCGCCAGCCCTGACCGCATGACGGCCCCGCCCGCCCCGGACGAAAAGCTGGAGCGGCGCGGACTCGTCTATCCGCACGGGGAACACAGGCCCGATCCGGGCCGGCTGCTGCGCGTGGCCGACGGCATCTTCTGGCTGCAGATGCCGCTGCCCTTCAGCCTGGATCACATCAACCTGTGGGTGCTGGACGGCGGCGACCATTGGGCCATCGTCGACACCGGCTTCCCCCTGCCCGCCGTGAAGGCGCACTGGCGCGCCCTGTTCGAAGGCCCGCTGGCCGGCAAGCCGGTCGGCCGGGTCATCGTCACCCACTATCACCCGGATCATATCGGCCTCGCCGGCTGGCTGACCGCCAAGTGGCAGGTGCCGCTGGAAACCAGCCGGGGCGAATTCCAGCTGGCCCGCCTGCTGACGCTGGACGTGGCGGACAGCACGCCCGACGATGTGGTGGATTTCTATGCCGCGCAGGGCTGGCCCGGCGACGCGGTTGAGCGGCTGCGGGCCGCCGAATGGGGCCGCTTCGGGCGCGGGGTCCACAAGCTGCCCACCGGCTATCGCCGCCTGAAGGCGGGGGACAGGCTGGCGATCGGGGGCCGCCACTGGGACGTGGTGGTGGGCGCCGGGCACAGCCCCGAACATGTCTGCCTGTTCAATGCCGACGGCCGCATCCTGATCTCTGGCGATCAGGTTCTGCCGCGCATCACCTCCAATGTGTCGGTCTATCCGGGGGAGCCGGAGGCCGACCCGCTGGGCGAATGGCTGGACAGCATCGCTCGTCTGAAGACCCTGCCGGCCGACACGCTGGTGCTGCCCGCCCACAACGAGCCCTTCCTGGGCCTGCACACCCGGCTGGACCAGCTGGCAGATGATCATCACCGCAAGCTGGAAGCCCTGCTGGAGGCCTGCGAAGCGCCCCGCTCCGCCCATGACAGTTTCGACACCCTGTTCCGCCGCCGAATCGGCCCCGACGAGTTGCAGATGGCGACCGGAGAGGCGCTGGCCCACCTCCGCTGGCTGCACCGGCGCGGCCAGGTGCAGCGCCTGAAGGACGGCGTTGTCGATCGATATCTTCGTTTGAACTGAACAACTTCACCGGTGCGCGCATGGGTGCGACGCCGGATGGTCTTGAAATCCCCGTCGGCTGGACCCAAATAGCGGATGTCGGCTGGCGTTATCCCCCTTTAGCCGCCGACACGGGCACCGCCTGCCTTTGCGGGCGCGGTGTCCCCTCCCTGAACCCTGGCCGCTGCGCCGAAACGCGCAGCGGCTTTTTTTGCCCGGACGCGATGGCGATTCGCGCTGACGCCCTATTTCGTCACGAAACAGGGGCGTCCGGCAGCCGACAGTTTCGCGCACAGCTCTGCCGCCGGGGCCCGCTCCTCGAACGGCCCCACCTGCAGCCGCACGAGCCCGCCGCGCGGCGCATAGAGGGGCTTCTTTCCCTTCAGCAGCGCCGCCGACTGCGACACCAGCGTCGCCCAGGCAGTGCGCGCCGTGCGCTCGTTCGCATAGGCGCCCAGCTGCACCTTCCACCCCTCGGCAGGCGGCTCGGCGCGGGCCTCGGCCTTCGCGGGCGCGGGCTTCGCGCCCTCCGTCTTGCGCGGCTGGTCCGCCTTTGCGGGTGCCGCGCTCTCCGCTAGCGCCTCCTCCACCGAATCCACGCCCTCGTCTGCAACCGCCGGTTCCGGCGCAGGCGGCGGGGCGGACATCGCCGCCAGCACGACAGTAACGGGCCGGCCCTCGGCCAGCGCCTGCGCGGCGGCCTCGCCCTTCGCCCGATCGTCGGCGGACATGCGCGTCGCCATGCGCGCCGCCTGGGCCGAGGCGAGCGACAGCCCGCCATCGCGCGCCCGCACCACATAGGCATAGCCCAGCGCCGGATTGCGCGGCGCGGTGTCGCCCTCGAACGTCGCGACGCCCAGCACATAGGAGGCGCGCAGGTCGCCCTTTTCCGCCGCCGCCCGCAGGCTGGTCAGCGCGTCAGTCTTGCGGCCTTCCTGCCACAGGGTGATGCCCAGGTTGGCCGCCGCGGCCGCGTGGCCCTTGTCGGCGGCGCGGCGGTAATAATCGATCGCGGTGATGCGGTTCAGCGGCACGCCGCGCCCCAGCCGATAGGCCTGGCCCATGTTGAAAAGCGCATCGGCGTCGCCGCGCGCGGCCGGTG
>NZ_JAYRCW010000021.1:0-29771 GCF_041909755.1 Sandaracinobacter sp. | reverse complement strand
TGGCGCTGGCGCTGGTGGCCGTGATCCTTGTGCAGAAGTCCGAAGGTGGCGGCCTGACGGGTGGCGGCAACGCGGGCGGGCTGGTTTCCGCGCGCGGCGCGGCCGACCTGCTGACACGCACGACGGCGATCCTGGCGACGCTGTTCATCGTGTCGTCGCTGGGGCTGGCCTGGCTGGCCGGGCATTCGAACCGGCCGACCACGATCGACACGACTCTGGCGCGGGAATCGGCGCCTGTGGGGCCGCTCGGCGCGCCGGCGCCCGCCCAGCAGGGCGCGCCCATCGCGCCGGCCCTGCCCGCGCCTGGCGCACTGCCGGCCGCGCCTGCATCGGGTTCTGCCGCGCCGGCTGCCCCTGCGTCCGGCGCCGCCGCGCCGGCCGATGCACCGCCCGTCCAGAACTGACGCTTAACTTATTCTGTTGAAAACCGTCGCTCCGGCGTGACAGCCGGGGTGGCAGAGGTTAGGTATTTTCTCCCATGGCGCGGTTTATCTTCATCACCGGCGGCGTGGTCTCCTCCCTTGGCAAGGGCCTGATGGCCGCCTCTCTGGGCGCGCTGTTGCAGGCGCGCGGCTATCGGGTGCGGATCCGCAAGTTCGATCCCTATCTGAACGTCGATCCGGGCACGATGAGCCCTTACCAGCACGGCGAGGTCTATGTGACCGACGACGGCGCGGAAACCGACCTGGACCTCGGCCATTACGAGCGGTTCACCGGCGTGTCCTCGCGCCGGTCCGACAATGTCACCTCTGGCCGGATCTATAGCCAGATCATCACGCGCGAGCGGCGCGGCGATTATCTGGGGGCGACGGTGCAGGTGATTCCGCATGTGACGGACGCCATCAAGGCGTTCGCGACCGCCGACACCGACGATGTGGATTTCGTGCTGTGCGAGATCGGCGGCACCGTGGGCGACATCGAATCGCTGCCCTTCATCGAGGCGATCCGGCAGCTGAAGAACGACCTGGGCCGGGGCAACAGCATTTCCGTCCATGTGACGCTGGTGCCTTATATCGCCGCCGCCGGGGAGCTGAAGACGAAGCCGACCCAGCACAGCGTGCGCGAACTGGCGGCGCTTGGCGTGCAGCCCGATGTGCTGGTGTGCCGCTGCGAAAAGCCGCTGCCGGACGGCGAGCGGGCGAAGATCGCGCTGTTCTGCAACGTGCCGAAGGAAGCGGTGATTCCGGCGCTGGATGCGAAATCCATCTATGCCGTGCCGCTGCAATATCATGCCGAGGGGCTGGATGCGCAGGTGATCCACGCCTTCGGCCTGCCGCCGGGGCGCGAGCCTGACCTTTCGCGCTGGACCGACATCGTGGACCGGCTGCAGAACCCGGAAGGCCATGTGACGATCGGGGTGGTGGGCAAATATGTGGGCCTGCCGGACGCCTACAAGTCGCTGAACGAAGCGCTGGTGCATGGCGGGATCGCCAACCGGGCGCGGGTGACCATCCAGTGGATCGACGCCGAGCTGTTCGAGCAGGACGACGCCGAGATCACCTCCAAGCTGGAGCCGCTGCACGCCATCCTGGTGCCGGGCGCCTTCGGGGAACGGGGCGCGGAAGGCAAGATCGCGGCGATCCGCTTCGCGCGGGAGCGCAGCGTGCCCTATCTGGGCATCTGCTTCGGCATGCAGATGGCCTGCGTGGAAGCGGCGCGGAACCTGGCGGGGATCGCGGACGCCTCCTCCACCGAGTTCGGGCCGACGGACGAGCCCATCGTGGGCATGATCACCGAATGGATGTCGGAAGAAGGCATCCAGCAGCGGCAGGCGGGCGGCGACCTGGGCGGCACGATGCGGCTGGGCGCCTATCCGGCCGAGCTGTCAGGCAACAGCCATGCCGCCGCCATTTATGGCGCGACCGAGATTTCCGAGCGCCACCGCCACCGCTTCGAGGTGAACACCGCCTATCGCGAGCGGCTGGAGGCGACGGGCCTGTCGTTCACCGGCATGTCGCCCGATGGCCGGCTGCCGGAAATCGTGGAGCGGCCGGACCACCCCTGGTTCGTGGGCGTGCAGTTCCACCCGGAGCTGAAATCCAAGCCGTTCGAACCGCACCCGCTGTTCGCGAGCTTCATTGAGGCGGCGTTGAAGCAGTCCCGTCTGGTTTAGCCTCTGCCGGGGCCGGGGCGGCAGGCTCTGCTGCGGCCGTGACCGGCGCGGGCTGGGGCGCGGCGCCTGACGGATCGGGGATCGGATCGAAGGGCGAGACGACGATCTGCGAGGCGGGCGGCTTCTTTGCCGGGCAGATCTCTTCCACGCCGTTCGGCTTGGAATTGATCAGCAGCGCCACCTGTTCCAGCACGCCATTGTGCTTTTCATCCGCCTCCAGCAGCGCCTTCGCCCGCTCGCAGAATTTCGCGTCCTCGGCATATTCGGAATAGCGGTTGGCGAGCGCGGTCGTGAACTTGTCGTAGCGCGCCTTGTCCCCCTCGCGCACGAAATGGGCGAGCAGCTTCTGTTCGCCCGCGACGAGCTTGTCCTTCGCGCGGCCGACCCAGCGGTTGTAGGCGCCGGGCATGGAGGGATCGGCCCGGCCGCATTTCAGCGCGCTGACCATCAGCACCGTCTGCAGGTCGCGCATGCGGGCGGCTTCATATTCCTCTGCCTCCCAGCAGGCGGCGGCCACGGGGGTGGAAACAGCGCCGGCGAGAGCCAGCGACGCCAACAGGTTCGCGAATGCGCGCATGGAATGAGTGCCCCTTCCCGGACCGATGCCGTGCCCCTGTGAACGGCTGACGATCCACGGCGATTAATGCCGCAGCGGTCCGGGGCTGTGAAGGGCGGCGGGACTGTCTGTGTGGAGAGGGCAGGAAAAGGGCCGCCAGGCTTGCGCCGGGCGGCCCATATTCACTCTAACCCCTGATGGCCCTGATTATGGGCACCGCCATCCTCTTCAGCGGGATGCGTGGTGACCGGACCTGTTCCCGAACCCTGGCCGGCGCTGCCGTCCTTGGTGGGCGGAACCTAGAGGCAGTTGTGGGGGCTGTCATCAAACTGGAACATGGCATGCCGATTTCGCGGAAGCGCTGTTGCGGGCGCGCCACAGCATGGGCTAGGCAGCGCGCGCCTGTTCCGGGGCGTTCGGCCCCCAGCGATCTGACGAGGTTCCATGCTGCTGTCCCGCTATCTTCTGCCCGTGATGAAGGAAACGCCTGCCGATGCGCAGATCGTTTCGCACCAGCTGATGCTGCGCGCGGGGCTGATCCGGCAGACGGCGGCGGGCATCTATGCCTGGCTGCCGCTGGGGCTGCGCGTGCTGGACCGGATCGCGGACATCGTCCGCCGGGAGCAGGACCGGGCCGGCGCCGTCGAGCTGCTGATGCCCACGATCCAGTCTGCCGACCTGTGGCGCCAATCGGGGCGTTATGACGCCTATGGCCCTGAAATGCTGCGCTTTCAGGACCGGGGCGGGCGCGAAATGCTGTTCGGCCCCACCAACGAGGAAATGATCACCGCGATCTTCCGCGATTGCGTGAAGAGCTACCGCGACCTGCCGCGCACGCTGTATCATATCCAGTGGAAGTTCCGGGACGAGGTGCGGCCCCGCTTTGGCGTGATGCGCGGGCGGGAGTTCCTGATGAAGGACGCCTACAGCTTCGACATGGACGAAGAGGGCGGCCGCGCCAGCTATGATGCGCAGTTCACCGCCTATCTGCGGACCTTCGCGGCACTGGGGCTGCGGGCGGTGCCGGTGCGCGCCCCGACGGGCCCCATCGGCGGCGATCTGTCCCACGAATTTCATATCCTGGCGGACACCGGCGAAAGCGAGGTCTTCTACGACTCGGCGCTGGATGCGGTGGACCTGACGGACCCCGATGCCCCCGCGACGCTGCGCGGCCTCTATGCGATGGAGGCCGAAGAGCATGAGAAGGTGGAATCCTGCCCGGTGCCGCCCGAACGGCTGGCGAAGCGGCGCGGGATCGAGGTGGGCCATATCTTCTTCTTCGGCACCAAATATTCCGCCGCCATGGGCATGCAGGTGCAGGCGAAGGACGGCAGCCTCGTGAACCCGCTGATGGGCAGCTATGGCGTGGGCGTTTCCCGCCTGATGGGCGCGATCATCGAGGCAAGCCATGATGCGGCCGGCATCATCTGGCCCGATTCCGTCGCGCCCTTCGATGTGGGCCTCATCAACCTGCGCGCCGACGATGCCGCCTGCGCCGAAGCGGCGCATGCGCTGCAGGCGAAGCTGGAGGCTGCCGGCCTGTCCGTGCTGCATGACGATCGCGACGCGCGCGGCGGCGAGAAGTTCGCCACCATGGATCTGATCGGCCTGCCCTGGCAGGTGACGGTTGGCCCCAAGGGCGTGGCCGCCGGCACCGTGGAGCTGAAGCGCCGCGCGACGGGCGAGAAGCAGGAGGTTTCCTTCGAAAGCGTGCTGGCGAAGCTCGCCCGGTGATCACCTCTTACGAGCGCATGATCGCCCGGCGCTATCTGCTGCCGGGGCAGGGCGAGCGCTTCATCGTGCTGGTGGCGGGCATCAGCCTTGTGGCCGTGGCGCTGGGCGTTGCCGCGCTGATCGCGGTGATGAGCGTGATGAACGGCTTTCGCGCCGAATTGTTCGACCGCTTCCAGGGGCTGAACGGCCATGCGGTCGCGCAGGGCTATGGCGGCCGCCTGCCCGACTGGCGGCGGGTGATCGAGGAGGCGAAGAAGACGCCGGGGATCGTGACCGCCATCCCGCTGATCGAACAGCCGCTGATGGGATCCGCCCACAGCCGGGTGGAAGGCGTGCTGGTGCGCGGCATGACCATCGAGGACATCCGCAAGACCGACGTGATCGCGAAAACGGTGAAGCAGGGCGACATCGCCCGGCTGAAGGAAGGCGAGCGCGTTGTCGCCATCGGATCGGGGCTGGCGCAGAACCTGGGGCTGAAGGTGGGGGATTCGATCGCCCTGATCTCGCCCGAGGGAACGACGACGCCGTTCGGAACCGTGCCGCGCATCATTTCCTATGAGGTGGGGGCGATCTTCGAGATCGGCATCTATGATTTCGACAAGGCCTTCGTGGTGCTGCCGCTGGGCGAAGCGCAGACCCTGTTCGACATGGGCGACGAGGTGGGCATGGTGATGATGACCACGCTGAACCCCGACAAGGTGGAGGAATATGTGCGCCCGCTGGCCGAGAAGATCGGGCTTTCGGCGCTGGTTTCCGACTGGCGGCAGCTGAATTCCGCCCTGTTCGAGGCGCTGGTGGTGGAACAGGTGGTGATGTTCTGGGTGCTTTCGATCATCATCCTGGTCGCGGTGTTCAACATCCTTTCGTCGCTGATCATGCTGGTGCGCGCCAAGACGCGGGACATTGCCATCCTGCGCACCATGGGCGCGAGCCGGGCGGCGCTGATGCGGGTGTTCATGACGGTGGGAACGGCGATCGGCGGGCTGGGCGTGCTGCTGGGGCTGGGTCTGGGCTTTCTGGTGCTGGAATTCCGGCAGGGGATCATCATGGGCGTTTCGCGGCTGACGGGATCGAACCTGTGGGATCCTTCGGTGCGCTATCTGACGGAGCTGCCGGCCAGGACGGACCCGGCGGAAGTGATCGGCATCACGCTGCTGGCGCTGGGCCTGAGCTTTCTTGCGACGCTGTATCCGGCCTGGAAGGCGGCCAGCACGGACCCGGTGACGGTGCTGCGCTATGAGTGAGGCGGCACTTCGGCTGGCGGGGCTGACCCGCAGCTTCCGGCAGGGAGGCACCACGATCGAGGTGCTGCGCGGCGTGGACCTGACGCTGAGCCGGGGCGAGATCGTGGCGCTGCTGGGGCCTTCGGGTTCCGGCAAATCCACCCTGCTGCAGGCGGCCGGGCTGCTGGAAGGCGGGTTCGGCGGACGGATCGCCATCGACGGCGTGGAGGCGGCCGACCTGACGGACCAGGCGCGAACCGCGCTGCGCCGGGAGAAGCTGGGCTTCGTCTATCAGTTCCACCATCTGCTGCCGGATTTCTCGGCGGCGGAAAATGTGGTGATGCCGCAGCTGGTGAAGGGCACGGACAAGGCCGCAGCCGAACAGCGTGCGAGCGAATTGCTGACCGGGCTGGGGCTGGGCGCGCGGCTGCATCACCGGCCGGCGCAGCTGTCCGGCGGGGAGCAGCAGCGGGTGGCGGTGGCGCGGGCGCTGGCGAACCGCCCGGTGCTGGTGCTGGCCGACGAACCCACAGGCAACCTGGACGAGGACACGGCGGCGAAGGTGCTGGACGAGTTCCTGCGGCTGGTGCGCGAACAGGGTTCTGCCGCGCTGGTGGCGACGCACAACCGGGCGCTGGCCGCGCGGATGGATAGGGTGGTGCGGCTGGACCATGGGGTGCTGGTGGAAGGCTGATTTGTCCCCAGCTATGTTGCCGGCGGCGCTTGAGGTCGGGCGCTTGCAGGACCAAGGTTTGGCCATGTTCATTCCCCTTCGCGTGCAGAGCTGCTTTTCGATGCTGGAATCCACCATCGAGGTGAAGGCGCTGGCGAAGGAGGCGGCCAAGCGCGGGTTTCCGGCCATCGGGCTGACGGATCGTGGGGCGCTGTTTGCCGCCATGGCCTTTTCCAAGGCCTGCATGGATGAAGGCGTGCAGCCGCTGATTGGCACGCTGCTGCCCATCGTGCGGGATATGCCGCCCGGGTCGCTGCGGCCCGGCGCGAAGCCGCCTGTCGATCATCTGGTGCTCTATGCGCAGACCGAAACGGGGTGGCAGAATCTGCTGCAGCTGGTGTCTGCCACGCATATGGAGGGCGAGGGGGGGCTGGAACGGCTGGCGGGGCGCAGCGAGGGGCTGCTGGCGCTGACGGGCGGGGCCGACGGCGCGCTGGCGAAACTGCTGGCCGAGGGGCAGGCCGAGGACGCGGAGGCGCTGGCCGCGCGGCTGAAGCAGCTGTTCGGCGACCGGCTGTTCGTGGAGATTTCCCGCACCGGCGATCCGGTGGAAAAGGCGAGCGAGCATGGGCTGCTGGCGCTGGCGCATGCGCAGGGGCTGCCCATCGTGGCGACCAATCCGGCGCGCTTCCTGGAGCCTTCGGGCCATGCCGCGCACGACGTGATGCTGTGCATCGCGGACGGCGCCTATCTGGAATCGGCGGACCGCAAGCGATCCAACCCACGCCATTATCTGCCGACCGCCGCCGAAATGGCGGAGCGCTTCGCGGACCTGCCCGAAGCGCTGGCGATGACGGAGCATGTGGCGAAGCGCTGCGCATTCGCCCTGAAGAAGCGCGACCCCGTGCTGCCCAAGCTGGTGCCCGATGCGGAGGCCGAGAAGGCCGAGCTGGTGCGGCTGGCGGAGGAAGGGCTGCGGCGGCGGCTGGCGGCGATGTCGGTGGACGAGGCCCCCTATTGGGAGCGGCTGGCCTTCGAGCTGAAGATCATCGGGGACATGGGCTTTTCCGGCTACTTCCTGATCGTGGCCGACTTCATCCAGTGGTCGAAGGCGCAGGACATTCCAGTGGGGCCGGGGCGGGGATCCGGCGCGGGTTCCGCCGTTGCCTGGGCGTTGCAGATCACCGATCTGGACCCGCTGGCGCTGGGCCTGCTGTTCGAGCGGTTCCTGAACCCCGAGCGCAAGTCCATGCCTGACTTCGATATCGATTTCTGCGAAACGCGGCGGGAAGAAGTGATCCGCTATGTGCAGCAGAAATATGGCCGCGAGCAGGTCGCGCAGATCATCACCTTCGGAACGCTGAAGGCCCGCGCGGTGGTGAAGGATGTGGGGCGGGTGATGCAGCTGCCCTATGGGCAGGTGAACCGGCTTTCGAACCTGATCCCGGCCAACCCGGCCGACCCCTGGGACCTGAACCGGACGCTGAACGGCGTGCCGGAGCTGAAGCAGGAGATGGCGGCCGACCCCAAGGTGGAGCGGCTGATCCAGGTGGGCCTGCAACTGGAAAACCGGCCGCGCCACTCCTCTACCCATGCGGCGGGCGTGGTGATCGGGGACCGGAACCTGTCGGAGCTGGTGCCGCTGTATCGCGACCCCCGATCCGATTTCCCGGTGACGCAGTTCGACCTGAAATGGGCCGAGGAAGCGGGGCTGGTGAAGTTCGACTTCCTGGGGCTGAAGACCCTGTCGGTGCTGGCGCGGGCGAAGAAGCTGCTGGCCGGGCGGGGGGTGGAGATCGATCTGGACCGGCTGCCGTGGGACGATGCCGATGTCTATCAGATGATGACGCGCGGCGACACGGTGGGGGTGTTCCAGTTCGAATCCGAAGGCATGCGCCGGGCGCTGGCGCTGGTGAAGCCGACCCTGTTCGAGGACATCATCGCGCTGGGCGCGCTTTACCGCCCCGGCCCGATGGACAACATCCCGAGCTTTGCGGCGCGGAAATGGGGCCGGGAGGAGCCGGATTACCTGCACCCCATGCTGGAGCCGATCCTGAAGCCGACCTATGGCGTGATCATCTACCAGGAACAGGTGATGCAGATCGCGCAGGTGCTGGCCGGATACTCGCTGGGCGAGGCCGACCTGCTGCGCCGGGCGATGGGCAAGAAGATCCAGGCGGAGATGGACGCGCAGCGGGCGCGTTTCGTGGAGGGCGCGAAGGCCAAGGGCGTGCCGGACACGCAGGCCGAGTTCATCTTCAACCTGGTCGACAAGTTCGCCGGTTACGGCTTCAACAAGAGCCATGCGGCCGCCTATGCGCTGGTCGCCTGGCAGACGGCCTGGCTGAAGCATCATCATGCCGCCGCCTTCTTTGCCGGATCGATGGCCTATGACATCCATCTGACCGACAAGCTGGCGGTGTTCGTGGACGACATGCGGCGGCTGGACGTGCCGTTGCTGGGGCCGTGCATCAATGCGTCGGCCGCGGATTTCAGCCTGGAGGACCACGACGGCCGGATCGCCGTGCGCTATGCGCTGGGGGCGTTGAAGGGCGTGGGCGAGGGCGCGATGGAGGACATCGTGCGGGAACGGGCGGCGAACGGGCCGTTCCTGAGCCTGGACGACTTCGTGAACCGCATCGATCCGCGCGCGCTGAACCGGCGGCAGATGGAAGCGCTGGCGAGCGCGGGGGCGTTCGACTGCTTCGGGCTGGACCGGGCGCGGGTGTTCGAGGGCGCGGAGCTTCTGATGGCGGCGGCGACGCGCGCGGCGGAGCAGCGGCTGACGGGGCAGGGCGGGCTGTTCGGCGGGGATTCGGCGGCCGAAGCCGTGCTGCTGCCCGATGCGAAGCCTTGGGTGCTGGGCGAGCGGCTTTCCAAGGAGCGCGAGGCGTTCGGCTTCTGGTTTTCGGGCCATCCTGTCGAGGCGCATTCGGCCGTGCTGGCGGCAATGCATGTGGTGACGGCGGTGGATGCGCTGGCGCGCCGGGCCCCCGCTGGCACCCGGCAGGGCGTGAAGATGGCGGGCCTTGTGGAGGACACGCGCTGGCGGGTGCCGCAGGGCAAGGGGCCGGACCGGCGCTACATGATGGCGGACCTGACGGACCAGTCGGGCAAATGGGGGGCGACCTGCTTCAACGCGGAGGCGCAGGAGGCGCTGGCCGCGGGCCTCGCCGCCGGCGAGCCGCTGCTGCTGGACGTGGAACTGCAATGGCGCGAGGGCGATGAAAGCCCGCGCCTGACGATCCAGAACGGTACGCCGCTGAACGCGCTGGTGAAATCGGTGCGGGCACTGCTGTCGATCGAGCTGGCGGCGGATGCGCAGCCGGGGCTGCTGCCCGCGCTTGCCGCCTGGCTGCCGCGCGGCGGGCGCAGCGTGGTGGAGGCGATCGTGCCGATGGCGCATGGCGGAACGGCGCAGATCCGGCTGGGGCAGGATTTCCTGCTGCCGGCGGGTGCCGAGGCGGAAATCGGGCAGCTGCCCGGAATCGCGGCCGCGCGGATCGAGGCGATGAGCCAGCCCCTGCGGCTGGTTGCCTGAGGGGCGGCGCGCGGCCTAGACTTCACCGGAACGGACAAGGGGAGAGATGCATGCCGATTTCGCTTTACGACGCCTTCGTGCCCAGCACGCGGCAGATCCTGGGGTCTGTGCAGGCGCTGCTGGACAAGGCCGAGGGCTGGTGCGCGGAGCAGGGCTGCGGGGAGGCGGCGATCGTGGGCGCGAGCCTGCATGAATCGATGCTGCCCTTCAGCTTCCAGATCAAGTCCGTCGCCCAGCACAGCTTCGGCGCGATCGAGGGCGTGCGGGCCGGAACGATCGACGGGATGGGCGGCGCCATGCCCGGCGATTTCGCGGGGATGAAGGCGCTGCTGGCGAAGGCCGCCGACGGGCTGGCGGCGGTGACGGCCGAGGAAATGGAAGGCCTCATCGGCCGGGACATGACCTTTGTGCTGCCGGGCATGAAACTGCCCTTCACGGCGGAGAATTACCTTCTCTCGTTCGCGCAGCCGAACTTCTATTTTCACGCGACGGCGGCCTATGCGATCATGCGGGCGAAGGGCGTGGGGCTGGGCAAGCGCGATTTCCTGGGCCAGCTTCGGATGAAGATGTGAGCGCTGGCGCGAAGGCCGGTGTTCAGGCGCCGCTGATCTTCCTCGCGGCGCTGGCCGCCGGGATCAGCTATGTCGTCAGCTGGGCCGTTCCCCTGCCGGACTGGGCGGCGATCGCCTGGAAGGGCGCGGGCGTGGGCCTGCTGGCGACCTGGGCGAGCCGGCAGGGCACCAGCGCTGACCACAGGCTGCTGGCGACCGTGCTGGTGCTGGGCGCGACGGCCGACATGGTGCTGGAGATTCACTTCATCGCAGGAGCCGCCATTTTCGCGCTGGGGCATGTGGTGGCGATCGCGCTTTACCTGCGGAATCGGCGGGCGGGCGTGGGGCTGAAGGATGTGGCGCTGGGGGCCGCCTTCGTGGCGGGAACGGTGGCGCTGGCCTTCGCGCTTGCCAGCCCGGACTGGGCGCCGCCCGTCGCCTTCTATACGCTGTTCCTGGCTGCGATGGCGGCGTGCGCAATGATGTCCCGCTTTCCGCTGGCGGCGGCGGGGGCGCTGCTGTTCGTGCTGAGCGACCTGCTGATCTTTGCGCGGATGGGCCTGATCGCCAATGTCGGCTGGGCCGATCTGGCGGTGTGGGCGACCTATTTCGCCGGGCAGGCGCTGATCGCATGGGGTGTCGCCAAGGCGCTGGGCGGGCCCGGACTTGACTCCGGAGCCGCCCGACACTAGTTGCGCCGCCCATCCCACACGCGAGGGGAAACCTTCCGGTGCCCGGCCACAGTCGGGCTTACCTTCGCGGCGGAACCAACCGGTTAGGAGAAAAGACCATGACGGCACATGACGTGTCGATGCAGGCGCTGCTGGAAGCTGGCGCCCATTTCGGCCACCAGACCCACCGCTGGAACCCGAAGATGAAGCCCTACATCTTCGGCGAGCGCAACGGCGTTCACATCCTTGACCTGTCGCAGACGGTGCCGCTGTTCGCGCGCGCGCTGGATTTCGTGCGCGCCACCTCGGCCGCCGGCGGCAAGGTGCTGTTCGTCGGCACCAAGCGCCAGGCGCAGGAGCCGATCGCGGAAGCGGCGCGGCGTTCGGGCCAGCATTATGTGAACCACCGCTGGCTGGGCGGCATGCTGACCAACTGGAAGACCATCTCGGCCTCGATCAAGCGCTTCAAGACGCTTGAAGAGCAGCTTTCGGGCGACACGCACGGCTTCACCAAGAAGGAAGTGCTGAAGATGACCCGCGAGCGCGACAAGTTCGAAGCCTCGCTGGGCGGCATCCGCGACATGAACGGCCTGCCCGACCTGATGTTCGTGGTGGACGTGAACAAGGAAGACCTCGCCATCAAGGAAGCCAATGTCCTTGGCATCCCGGTGATCGCGATCCTGGATTCCAACTGCGATCCGGCCAACATCGCCTTCCCGGTTCCGGGCAACGACGATGCCAGCCGCGCCATCCAGCTGTACTGCAACGCGGTGGCGGATTCGATCCTGGCCGGCAAGCATGGCCGCATGGCCGACCAGGGCGTCGACCTGGGCGCCCAGGCCGAGCCCGAGCTGGACCCGGCGCTTTCCGCCTGAGATTCCGGCGGGGTTTTTCCCGCCGTGTCATCAAACTGACGTTCGGGGGTTGCACGGAGCCGTGCAGCCCCCCGAACCCTTAAGACCAGAATTCGAAAGAGAAGAGGAGCCGAACATGGCCAACATTACCGCCACCCTCGTCAAGGAACTCCGCGACCTGACCGGCGCGGGCATGATGGACGCGAAGAAGGCGCTCGTCGAAGTGGAAGGCGAAATCGAGAAGGCGATCGACTGGCTGCGCGCGAAGGGCCTTGCCTCTGCCGCGAAGAAGTCGGGCCGCACGGCTGCCGAAGGCCTGGTGGGCGTTGCCGTTTCCGGCAACCGTGGCGCCGTGGTGGAAGTGAACGCCGAAACCGACTTCGTCGCCAAGAACGCGCAGTTCCAGGGCTTCGTGAAGGAAATCGCCGGCGTGGCGCTGGCCAAGGGCGACAAGGTGGAAGACCTGCTGGCTGCCGACTATCCGGCGGGCGGCGGCAGCGTGCAGGACGTGCTGACCCACAACATCGCCACTATCGGCGAGCAGCAGGTGCTGCGCCGCGCGGCCGTTCTGGAAGCGACCGGCGTGGTCGCCTCCTACATCCACAATGCCGCGGCCCCCGGCCTTGGCAAGATCGGCGTGCTTGTCGCCATCGACAGCGACATTGCCGACAAGGATGCGCTGATGACGATCGGCAAGCAGGTGGCCATGCATGTGGCGGCCGCGAACCCGCTGGCGCTTTCGATCGAGCAGATCGATCCGGCGCTGCTGGAGCGCGAGCGCGCCATTGCCGCCGAAAAGGCCGCCGGTTCGGGCAAGCCCGCCGACATCATCGAGCGGATGGTGGATGGCGCGGTGAAGAAGTTCGCCGGCGAACAGGCGCTGCTGAGCCAGGTGTTCGTGATCGACGGCAAGTCGAAGGTGGGCGATTTCATCGCCACCGAAGCCAAGCGCCTGTCGGGCAACCTGCTCGTCGCCAAGTTCATCCGCTTCCAGCTGGGTGAAGGCATCGAGAAGGCCGAGAGCGACTTCGCGGCCGAAGTGGCGGCTGCCGCCGGCGTCGCGTAAATCCGCGCGGAATTGATCGGGGCGCGCCGGCACTGCCGGCGCGCCCTTTTCATGTCCGCCGCACGCCGCTAAGCGGAACAGGTTCCAACAGTCAGGCAGCGCATGTCCCCTACGCCCCACAAGCGAATCCTCCTGAAGCTTTCGGGCGAAGCGGCCATGGGCGACCAGGCCTTCGGCATCGACCCGGCCACCGTGCAGCGCGTGGCGGGCGAGGTGCGGGCGGCGAAGGATCGCGGGCTGGAGCTGTGCCTGGTGATCGGCGGCGGCAACATCTTTCGCGGGATGGCGGGCGCCGCCAAGGGCATGGACCGGGCGACGGCCGATTACATGGGCATGCTGGCCACCGTGATGAACGCGCTGGCGATGCAGGATGCGCTGGAGCAACTGGGTGTCGAGACGCGCGTGATGTCGGCCATTCCGATGGCGGCCGTGTGCGAGCCCTATATCCGCCGCCGGGCGGAGCGGCACCTGGAGAAGGGCCGGGTGGTGATCTTCGCCGCCGGCACCGGCAGCCCCTATTTCACCACCGACAGCGGGGCGGCGCTGCGCGCGGCCGAGATGAAGTGCGACGCGCTGTTCAAGGGCACGTCGGTGGATGGCGTGTACGACAGCGACCCCAAGACGAACCCGGGCGCGACGCGCTATGAGCGGATCGGCTTCGACAAGGTGCTGGCCGACAATCTGAAGGTGATGGATGCGGCGGCGATCGCGCTGTGCCGCGACAACCGCATCCCGATCGTGGTGTTCAATATCCGGGAAGAAGGCAATCTCGCCCGGGTGCTTGCCGGCGATGGCGTTTCGACCATCGTTGGCGGATAAGACGGATTCAAGGGGAGTAGCATGGCTGATTTCGACGCCAACGCAACGAAGGCCGATCTGGAGCGCCGGATGAAGGGCGCTGTCGAGACGCTGAGGAATGACCTGGGCGGCCTGCGGACGGGCCGCGCCTCCACGACGCTGCTCGATCCGGTGCAGGTGGAGGTGTATGGCGCGAACATGCCGCTGAATCAGGTGGCGACGGTGACGGCGCCGGAACCGCGCATGCTGTCGGTGCAGGTGTGGGACCGTTCGAACGTGCAGCCGGTGGAAAAGGCGATCCGATCGGCGGGCCTGGGGCTGAACCCGGTGACGGAAGGCCAGACGCTGCGCCTGCCCATCCCCGACCTGACGGAAGAGCGCCGCAAGGAGCTGGCGAAGCTGGCGACGCAATATGCCGAAAAGGCGCGGATCGCGATCCGCAACGTGCGCCGTGACGGCAATGACGGGCTGAAGACGGCCGAGAAGAAGGGCCAGATCAGCCAGGACGAGCAGAAGCGCCTGGAAGGCGAGGTGCAGAAGCTGACCGACAAGGCGATCGCCGAGGTGGACGCCACAGCAACCGCCAAGGAGAAGGAAATCCTTGGCAAGTGAAATGGTTCAATCCCGTGCGCCCGGCCCCGCCGGCGGGTGAGGCCGCAAGCGGCGTCGCTGACGAGGCCGGGCCTGTGCCCGGCGGGCCGCGTCATGTGGCCATCATCATGGACGGGAATGGCCGCTGGGCGAAGGCGCGGCGGCTGCCGCGCGTGGCGGGGCACCGGGCCGGGGTGGATGCCGTGCGGCGCATCGTGCGGGCCGCCCCGCGCATGGGCATCGAGACGCTGACCCTCTATGCCTTCAGCTCGGAGAACTGGCGCCGCCCGGCGGACGAGGTTTCCGACCTGATGAGCCTGCTGCGGCACCATCTGCTGGCCGAACTGGAAGAGCTGGATTCGGCGGGCGCGCGGCTGAGCCTGATCGGCGACTGGCGGGCGATGAAGCCCGATGTCGTCGAGCGGCTGGAAAATGCGATCGAATCGACGCGTGGCAACGACAGGTTCCGGCTGGTCGTGGCGCTGAACTATGGCGGGCAGGACGAGATCGTGCGCGCCGCCCAGCACCTGGCGGCGCGGGTGGCGATGGGCGAGATCGCGGCGGCCGAAATCAGCGCGGAGATGATCGAGGCGGAACTGGATACCGCCGAGCTGCCGCCTGTCGACCTCATCATCCGGTCGTCCGGCGAACAGCGGCTGTCCAACTTCCTGCTGTGGCAGGCCGCCTATGCGGAAATGTGGTTCACCCCCGTGCTGTGGCCCGATTTCGACGAGGCCGTGTTGAGGGAGGCCATCGAGGCCTTTGCGCAGCGCGAGCGACGCTATGGCGGGCGCTGAGCCGGGGGCGGGCCCCGCGGGGGGCTCCAACCTGAAATCCCGCGTGATCGTGGGGGCCTTCCTGGCGGTGATCGCCATTGCCGACATCTGGGTGGGCGGGCCTGCCTTCACGCTGATGATCGGGGCTGGCGTGGGCCTGGTGCTGTGGGAATGGGGGGCGATGCACGGCACGCCGCAGCCGTGGCGGATCGCCGGGCTGGCGGCGCTGGCCGGGGCCTGCCTCATGGCGCACCTGGGGCGGCCGGTTCCCGCGCTGCTGCTGTTGCTGGGGGCGATCCTGGCCCTGCTGGCGCTGTCGATCCTGCTGCGCGCGGGCGGCAAGCGCTGGATTTCGACGGGCCTTGCCTATGCCGGATTGCCGGCGGTTTCCCTGATCTGGCTGCGCGGCCAGCCTGACGGCTTCGCGCTGGTGATGTGGACGATGGGGCTGGTGTGGGCGACGGACATCCTGGCCTATTTCGCCGGGCGTTCCATCGGCGGGCCGAAGATCTGGCCGGCGATCAGCCCGAACAAGACCTGGGCCGGGCTGCTGGGCGGCATGGCAGGGGCGGGGGCCTTTTCCGCACTGTTCGCCCATTTCGCCGGCTGGCCGCAGTCGCTGCCGCTGATGGCGCTGCTGGGCGCGGGGCTGGCCGTGGTGGCGCAGGCGGGGGACTTTTTCGAAAGCTGGCTGAAGCGGCGCGCCGGGGTGAAGGATTCGGGCACGCTGCTGAAGGCGCATGGCGGGATCATGGACCGGGTTGACGGGCTGGTGCCGGTGGCCTGCGTGGTGGCCTTGTGGGCAAGCCAGCAGCGGCCCGCCGACTATGTGATGAGGGTGACGGAGATGCTGGCTTGAAGCGGCTGACGATCCTGGGTGCGACCGGCTCGGTCGGGGCGTCCACGCTGGACCTTGTGGCGCGCAACCCCGATCGCTTTTCGGTGACGGCGCTGACGGCCGGCAAGGACTGGCGGCGTCTGGCCGAGCTGGCGCGGACCTTCCGGCCGGATCATGTGGTGATCGCGGACGAAGCGGCGTTTGCCGACCTTGCCGAAGCGCTGGCGGGCGAACCGGTGACGGTGTCGGCCGGGGCGGCGGCGCTGGCGGCCGTCGCGCGGGAGCCGGCCGACCTTGTGGTGGCCGCGATCGTCGGTGCCGCCGGGCTGCCGCCGACCCTTGCCGCGGTGGAAGCCGGGATTCCCGTGGCGCTGGCCAACAAGGAGGCGCTGGTGTGCGCGGGCAGCCTGATGACGGCTGCCGCCGCGCGCACGGGGGCCGCGCTGCTGCCGATCGACAGCGAGCACAATGCCATCTTCCAGGTGCTGGAGGACCGGAGCCGCGTGAGCCGGATCGTGCTGACGGCATCGGGCGGACCTTTCCGGCAGATGCCGCGCGAAGCGATGGCGGCGGTGACGCCGGCGCAGGCGGTGAAGCATCCGACCTGGTCGATGGGGGCGAAGATTTCCATCGATTCGGCGACGCTGATGAACAAGGGGCTGGAGCTGATCGAGGCCTGGCACCTGTTCGGCGTGCGGCCGGATCAGCTGGGCGTGCTGGTGCATCCGCAGAGCCTGGTGCACGGGCTGGTGGAATATGTGGACGGTTCGGTGCTGGCGCAGCTGGGGCCGGCGGACATGCGTGTGCCCATCGCCCATGCGCTGGCCTGGCCGGAACGGATCGCGACCCCGGTGGAGCGGCTGGATCTCGCGAAGATCGGGCGGCTGGAGTTCGAGGAGCCGGATCGCGAGCGGTTCCCGGCGCTGGCGCTGGCCGAGGCCGCGCTGGCCGAGGGGCAGTGCCGCCCCTGCGTGCTGAATGCGGCGAACGAGGTGGCGGTGGCCGCCTTCCTGGAAGGGCGTATCGGGTTCCTGGAAATCGCCGCCGTCGTTGCCGCAACGCTGGAGGCGATGGACAGCCGCTGCCCGGAGTCGCTGGCGGACGTGTTCGAGACGGACGCGCGGGCGCGGGCCGTTGCACAACAATATGTTACGAGGGTGAAACAAAGTTCGTTTGCGGGCCAGCGGGCGGCCGGGTAGACAAGCAGCATGGAAACGCTCGCCAGCCCCGGTATTCTCTTCACCCTCGCCATCTTTGCGCTTGTCATCGGCCTGCTCGTGTTCGTGCACGAGTTCGGCCATTACGGCGTGGCCCGGCTGTTCGGCATCAAGGTGGAAGCCTTTGCCGTGGGCTTCGGCAAGGAAGTGGTCGGCTGGACCGACCGCAACGGCACCCGCTGGAAGCTGGGCTGGATCCCGATGGGGGGCTATGCGAAGTTCGCGGGCGACGCCAATGGCGCCAGCCAGCCGGACTATTCGCTGGACAGCCAGTTGCCGGAGGATGAGCGGGCCAACTTGTTCCACAACCGGCCGCTGTGGCAGCGGTCTCTGGTGGTGGCGGCGGGGCCGGCCATCAACTTCCTGTTCGCGATCCTGATCTTCGCCGCCTTCTTCATGACCTATGGCCATCAGATCACGCCGGCCGTGGTGGGCAAGGTGGTGGACGGCACGCCGGCGGCCGCCGCCGGGCTGAAGGAAGGCGACCGCATCCTGAGCATGGACGGGCAGGGCGTCGACCGGTTCGAGGACGTGAGCCGGATCGTTGCGATCAATCCCGGCACGCCGATCGAGATCGTGCTGGAGCGCGGCGGCGAGACGAAGTCGCTGGAGGCGAAGCCCCGCATCGTGACCGAGGTGGACCGCTTCGGGAACAGCTATCAGCGGGGCCAGCTGGGCCTGATGTCGGGCGAGCTTGTGGTGGTGCGGCACGGGCCGGTGCAGGCGCTGCGCTGGGCGATGGTGGAAACCTGGGCGACCGTGCGCATGATGTGGGACACCATGGCCCAGGTGGTCATGGGCCGCAGGCCGCTGGACGACCTGGGCGGGCCGGTGAAGATCGCGCAGTTTTCCGGGCAGAGCGCGACCCTGGGACTGCCCGCGCTGATCGGCTTCATCGCCCTGATCTCGATAAACCTCGGGTTCATCAACCTGCTGCCAATCCCGATGCTGGACGGCGGGCATCTGTTCCTCTACGCGCTTGAGGGTGTCCGGCGTCGGCCGCTTCATCCCAAGGTGCAGGAATGGGCGTTCATGTCGGGATTCGCGCTGCTGATGTCGCTGATGCTGGTGCTTACATGGAACGACCTTCGGTCGGTGGGCATGTGGGACCGCATTACCAGCGTCATCGGCTGACAAGGCAGGAAACCAGGGATCACGTGACGATCAATGTGGCGGCGGCGGGCCACGGCCTTGCCAAGTTAACCAAATCCAGCCGATCCAGCTGCCTGCCGTTCCTTCTGCTTGGAACGGCGCTTGTGGCGCCGACGGCCGCGTTCGGCCAGACGGCGCCGGCTGCGGCTGCCCAATCCGGTTCGGCCCAATCTGCTGCGGCACAGTCTGCAGCTGCGCAGGCGGCGCCTGCCGCAGCCCCCGTGGCAGAAGCGCGGCGCATCCGTTCCGTGAACGTCGTCGGCAATGAGCGGCTGGAGCCGGATACCGTGCGGTCCTATGTGGAGCTGCGGCCCGGCGAGATCTATGACCGGGTGCTGCTGGACCGCGCGCTGAAGGACCTGTTCGCGACCGAGCTGTTCGCCGACGTGCAGATCCGCGACGACGGCGACGGCAACATCACCATCGACGTGCGCGAAAACCCCGTGATCAACCGCGTGATCATCGAGGGCGCCAAGCGCGTGAAGGAAGACAAGATCCGCGAGGAGATCAAGGTGGCCCCCCGCCAGATCTTCACGCGCAGCCGGGCGCGGGCCGATGTGGCACGCATCCTGGAGCTATATCGCCGGGGCGGGCGCTTTGCCGCAAAGGTGGAGCCCAAGATCGTCCAGCTGGAGCAGAACCGGGTCGACCTGATCTTCGAGATTTCGGAAGGCCCGAAATCGAAGGTGCGGCAGATCAACATCATCGGCAACGAGCAGTTTTCCGACAAGGAACTGCGCGAGCAGATGGTGACGCGGCAGGCGCGGCCGCTGCGCATGTTCACCTCGAACGACACCTATGATCCCGACCGTCTGGCCTATGACCAGCAGAAGCTGCGCCAGTTCTATCTGACGGAAGGCTTCGCCGATTTCCGGGTGGTTTCGTCTGTCGCGGAACTGACGCCGGACCGGCGCGACTTCATCGTGACCTATGTGATCGAGGAAGGCGAGCGCTACAAGTTCGGCAAGGTGGATCTGGAAAGCCAGATCCGCGACGTGAAGGCCGAGGCGTTCAAGGCGCTGATCCCCATGAAGGAGGGGGACTGGTACAACGCCAAGATGGTGGAGGACACCATCGACGGCCTGACGGAATCCGTCGGCCTTCTGGGCTATGCCTTCGCCGATGTCCGCCCGAACTTCGACCGGGACAAGGACAAGAAGGAGATGGGGATCACCTTCGTGATCAACGAAGCCCCCCGTGTCTATGTCGAGAGCGTGACGATCAACGGGAACACCCGCACCCGCGACGAGGTGATCCGCCGCGAGTTCCGCCTTGCCGAGGGCGACGCCTTCAACTCGGTGAAGGTGAAGCGCTCGCGCGACCGGATCCAGAGCCTGGGCTTCTTCCAGGAAAAGCTGGAAGTGAAGCAGACGCCCGGCGCCGCGCCTGACAAGGTGGCGCTGCAGGTGGATGTGGAAGAGCGGCCGACGGGCTCGCTGCAACTGTCTGCGGGCTTCTCGTCGATCGAGCGCTTCATCTTCAGCTTCTCCATCGAGGAGCGGAACTTCCGGGGCCGGGCGCAGCAGCTGCGGCTGAGCGCGAACATCAGCTCTTATTCGAAGTCCATCGAACTGGGCTTCACCGAACCTTATCTGTTCGACCGGAACCTGGCGTTCGGATTTGATATTTTCCGCAGGGATTTGAACAGCTTCACCTATAATACCAGTGGTGAGCGCTCGACCACCTACGAACAGACGACGACGGGCTTCCAGATCCGGGCGGGCACGGCGATCACCGAATATTGGTCGGCGCAGGTGCGCTATGGCTTCTCCATCGACGATGTGGGCCTGGACGAGGCGACCTATTACACCAACGGCGTCTGCGATCCGCTGAAAGCCGGGCGCTATCTGTGCGAAGCGGTGGGCCGGAATACGGTGTCGTCGATCGGCTACAGCCTCGTGAACGACACGCTGGACAACCGAATCCGGCCATCGCGCGGGCAGCGCTTCATCCTGAGTCAGGATTTCGCGGGGCTTGGCGGCTCGGTGAAATATCTGCGCACGCGGGTGAACTATGACCGTTACTGGGCGCTGCCGGCGGGCTTCATCCTGAACGTGGGCGGCGAGGCCGGGAACATATTCGGTTGGGGCGGCGAGGATGTCCGCCTTGTCGACCGCTTCTATCTGGGCGAACCACGGTTCCGCGGCTTCGGCATCCGGGGCGTGGGCCCCCGGATCATCCGCAAGAGCTATGACAAGGTCACCGACACGGTCGATAGCAACGAGGACAACTGGTACAGCGATTCCATCGGGGGCCAGAGCTATTATCTGGGCCGCGTGGAAGTCGAGGTGCCGCTGGGCTCCGGCGGGCGCGAACTGGGCCTGAGGCCTTCCGTGTTCGTGGATGTCGGCGCTCTGTGGGACGTGACCTTCCCCGACCTCTACACCAAGTCCGACAATATCGTGCAGCAGGCCTGCGACGCGAACGGCCAGAACTGCGTGGATTACACCTCGCCGGGCTTCATCGAGGAAGCCTATGGCAACAGTGCAAAGCCGCGCGTTTCCATCGGCGTGGGCGTTTCGTGGAATTCGCCCTTCGGTCCTTTCCGCTTTGACCTTGCGAAAGCCCTGAAGAAGGTGGAAGGCGACGAAACGCAGATCTTCCAGTTCAATGTAGGAACCCAATTCTGATGACCAGCTTCATGAAGACCATGACTGCCGCCCTGCTTCTGGGTGCGGCCGCCGTGCCGGCCGCCGCGCAGCAGCTGTCGCCGCCGGTGATCGTGATCGTGGATATGGACCGGGTGGTGAACGAAAGCGCGGCCGGCAAGCAGGCCGCCACCGACCTGCAGGCGAAGGCCCAGCAACTGGCGACCCGCCGCACCACGCTGGCAGGCCAGCTGCAATCCGAAGCCCAGGCGATCGGCCAGGGCCAGCAGAACAAGACGCTGGCCGGCCCGGCGCTGGAGCAGCGCGTGAAGGCGTTCCAGGACAAGGAAAATGCCGCCAACCAGGAACTGGCCCGCGGCCAGGAGGATCTGGCCCGTTCGCGGCAATATGTGATCCAGCAGATTTCCACCGCGTCGGATCCGATCATCACGCAGATCATGCGCGAACGTGGCGCCTCCATCGCGCTGCAGAAGGGCGCGACGCTTCAGCACACGGCCTCGCTGGAAGTGACGAACGATGTGGTCGGCCGGCTGAACACCAGCCTGCCGCGCGTGTCCGTGACGCCGCCGGCGCCGACGGCGCCTGCCGCCCCCCGCAACTGAGCCGGGGCTGACGGCCTTGGAGATCGGGGGCATCCTCGCGCGGCTTCCGCACCGGTTCCCCATGCTGCTGGTGGACCGGGTGGAGGAGCTGGTGCCGAATGAACGGATTACCGCCGTGAAGGCGGTGACGTTCAACGAACCCTTTTTCCAGGGCCATTTTCCCGGCCGCCCGATCATGCCGGGCGTTCTGATTGTGGAGGCGCTGGCGCAGGCCGCCGGTGTCCTCGCGATCGAGAGCCTGGGGCTGCAGGGAACGGGCAAGCTTGTCTATTTCATGGCCATCGAGGATGCGAAGTTCCGCAAGCCCGTGGAACCCGGCTGCCTGTTGAAGCTGGAAGCGGAATTCATCCAGCGCCGCGCGACCGTGTGCAAGTTCGCCGGACGGGCGATGGTGGACGGCGTGCTGGCGGCCGAAACGCGCTTCACCGCGATGATTGCGGATCCGCCGGCCTGAGATCCCCCGGGGCTTGCCCCGTGAAGGCGGCCCCGTTTCCGGCAGACGCCTCGTTGAGGCGATCCCCTTCGGATCAGTCCGTGCGCTTCGGCTTGTTGCTGCCGCGGCGGACGAGGAGGATGCCCGCCGTCGCGATGCCGATTGCGGTGATGCCGCTTGGTGTCATGATCAGGGCAGCGAGTGCGTCAATAGTGTCCAGCACGACTCGAGTCCTTCGCTTGTGTTGCAACGCAGCATATACCGCAACCGCGTGACAGTCACTTGCAGGAAAGCGACAAAAAGTGCGCCTGACGGGTTGAATCAGCCGAGGTCGGCCGGCCGGTTGATGTTTCGCAGGTTGGGCAGTGGCACGTGCCGGGCGCCAAGCAATCCGGCCAGGCGGCGGATCGATACGGCGCCTTCTGTCAGGGCAACTGCCTCAATCTCTTCGAAAAGACCGACTGGCCACAGGCCGAGCAGCCATTGATCCTGGGCGACAGCTGGCGCCGGGGCGAGCCGGGCGGCCGTGTCGGGCGGAATTCCCAGCAGGTCACAGGGCGCGAGCAGGACGGCGTCGAATCCATGGCTATGCCCGTGCTGCAATGCAGCGCAAAGCCCGCCGACCGGGCCGAGACCGGGGGCGGGATGATCCGGCAGGCCCGGCAGGCCGTTCCAGCTTCGCCCGCACAGCACGAGACCCGCCGTCTGCGGGGCGAGCGCGTCGGTCACATGGGCCAGCAGCGGCTTGCCCCTGTGCAGGGCCAGCGCCTTGTCGCTGCCGAAGCGGCTTGCCTCGCCGCCGGCCAGGATGGCGCCCAGGATGCGCGGCGCGCGGGTCAGGCGGTTTCCTCGAACAGTTCGCGCCCGATCAGGTAGCGGCGGATTTCGGACGTGCCCGCACCGATCTCGTACAGCTTCGCGTCGCGAAGCAGGCGGCCGGCCGGATAATCATTGATATAGCCGTTGCCGCCCAGCGCCTGGATTGCCTCCAGCGCCATCCAGGTGGCCTTTTCGGCGGCATAGAGGATTGCGCCGGCGGCGTCCTTGCGGGCGGTTTCCCCCCGGTCGCAGGCCTCCGCCACGGCATAGACATAGGCGCGCGACGTGCTGAGGGCGACATACATGTCCGCGAGCTTGCCCTGCATCAGCTGGAACTGGCCGATGGGCTGGCCGAACTGCTTCCTGTCGTGGACATAGGGGACGACGAGGTCGAGCGCGGCCTGCATGATGCCCAGCGGGCCGCCGCACAGCACGACACGCTCGTAATCGAGGCCGGACATCAGCACCTGCGCGCCCCGGCCTTCCTCGCCCAGCACATTCTCGAACGGGACTTCGCAATCCTCGAAGATCAGTTCGCAGGTGTCGGAGCCGCGCATGCCCAGCTTGTCGAGCTTTTGCGCGGTGGAGAAGCCCTGCATGCCGCGCTCGATCAGGAAGGCGGTGATGCCGCGCGGACCGGCCTCGGGGTCTGTCTTGCCATAGACCACCAGCGTGTCGGCGTGGGGGCCGTTGGTGATCCAGAACTTGTTGCCGTTCAGCACGAAGCGGTCGTTCCGCTTTTCCGCCCGTAGCCGCATGGAGACGACGTCGGAGCCCGCGCCGGGTTCCGACATGGCGAGGCTGCCGACATGATCGCCGGAGATCAGCTTCGGCAGGTAGCGGGCCTTCTGTTCGGCGGTGCCCCAGCGGGCGATCTGGTTGATGCAGAGGTTTGAATGCGCCCCGTAGGACAGGGCGACCGAGGCCGAGGCGCGGCTGATTTCCTCCACCGCGATCACATGGGCGAGATAGCCGAGCCCGGCGCCGCCGTCGGCTTCCTTCACGGTGATGCCATGCAGGCCAAGCGCCCCCAGCTTTGGCCAGAGATCGCGCGGGAATGTGTTGGTGCGGTCGATCTCGTCTGCGCGGGGCGCGATTTCGGCTTCGGCAAAGGCCCGGACGCTGTCGCGCAGCATCTCCATTTCCGGGCCGTGGTTGAAGCGGAGCATGGGAATGGTCATGGCCTTGGTTCCTGTTCGGCGTGGACGAGGGTGACGAGCAGCGCCCCTTCCGCGACCTGGGTGCCGGCTGTGGCGGAGACGAGTTCGACGGTGCCGTCGAACGGGGCTGTCAGCCTGTGTTCCATCTTCATCGCCTCCAGCACGGCGAGCCGGTCGCCGGCGCGGACACTGTCTCCGGCCTTGACGAACAGGCCGATGAGCTTGCCCGGCATGGGGGCGACGATCTGGCCGTCGGACGGGCCGGCCGCGCTGTGGCCTGCCCAGGCCGGGTTTTCCGCCAGGAAGCGCCAGGTTTGCCCCTTCAGCCGGGCTTCGACGCCGCCTTCGATGGGGACGATGGCGGCCTGGCGGCTGGGCATCTGCAGCTCGCCATCCAGCCGGATGCCGTCAGGCCCGGCGGCATAGCGATATTCCGTGCCATCCTCTGCCCAGAGCGCGGACGGGCTGACGGGCGGCAGGTTCAGGCGGAAGGGGCGGGCGAACGGGCCTTCGGGCGAGGCGGCGGGGCGGGCGGCGGCGGCCGCCGCGACGACGGCCGGGGGCGGCGCCTCCGTTTCGAACAGGCTCGCCTCGTGCGTGGCGATGAACCCCGTGTCCACCTCGCCCGCGATGAAGGCGGGGTGGGCAGCGAGGCGGGCGAGGAAGCCCCGGTTCGTGGTGACGCCCTCCACCTGGGTTCGATCGAGCGCGGCGACCAGCCTTGCCAGCGCCTCTTCCCGGGTGGGGGCGTGGGTGATGACCTTGGCGATCATCGGATCATAATGGACGGTCACTTCGCCGCCCTGCTGCACGCCGGTGTCGATCCGCGCGCCATCCCCGAAGACGAGGCGGCTGAGCGTGCCGGTGGAGGGAAGGAAGCCCTTGTCCGGGTTTTCGGCATAGAGGCGCGCTTCCACCGCATGGCCGTGGCATTCGATCGCGTCCTGCATCAGCGGCAGCATTTCACCCCGCGCCACGCGGATCTGCCATTCCACCAGATCCTGCCCGGTGATCGCTTCCGTCACGGGATGCTCCACCTGGAGGCGGGTGTTCATTTCCATGAAGTAGAATTTCGGGTCGCCATTCTCGTCGCGGTCATCCATGTCCAGGATGAACTCCACGGTGCCGGCATTTTCATAGCCGATGGCGTGGCCCGCGGTGACGGCGGCGATGCCCAGCACATGGCGCAGTTCATCCGACAGGCCGGGCGCGGGGGCTTCCTCGATCACCTTCTGGTGGCGGCGCTGCAGCGAACAGTCCCGCTCGAACAGGTGGACGACATTGCCGTGCCGGTCGCCGAAGATCTGTACTTCCACGTGCCGGGGCCGGGCGATCAGCTTTTCCAGCATCACGCCATCATTGCCGAAGGCGGCGGCCGCCTCGCGCTTGGCGGCCAGCAGCGCTTCGGTGAACTCTGCCTTGGCGTTGACGGGGCGCATGCCCTTGCCGCCGCCGCCCGCGACCGCCTTGATGAGCAGCGGATAGCCGATCATCTCGGCCATGCGTTCGAGGCGCGGCAGCGACTGGTCATCGCCCATGTAGCCGGGCGTGACGGGCACGCCGGCCGCCTTCATCTTGGTTTTCGCGCTGTCTTTCAGGCCCATCACGCGGATGGCCTGATCCGAGGGGCCGACGAAGGTGAGGCCCGCCTTGCGGACGGCTTCCGCGAAATCGGCGTTTTCGCTGAGGAAGCCATATCCGGGGTGGATGGCGTCCGCGCCGGTCGTCCGTGCGGCGTCCAGAATCCTTTCGGGCAGCAAATAGGATTCGCGCGCGGGCGCCGGGCCGATCAGCACGGCTTCGTCTGCCGCCGCCACATGCGGGGCATGGGCATCGGCCTCGGAATAGACGGCGACGGTGGCGATGCCCATGCGCCGCGCGGTGCGGATGATCCGGCAGGCGATCTCGCCCCGGTTGGCGATCAGCAGTTTTTTCATTTGGTGCAGCCTTCGGGTTCAGCGGTCCAGCCGAAGCTGGCAATGCGCCAGGCGCCGTCCACCTTCAGCAGGCTGATGCTGTCGACTCCGCAGTGGGAACGCTTGCCGGCGATATCGAAGCTGTAAGGGGTCCAGACCTGCGCGAGTCCGGTTCGGACGAGGATGGTTGGAGCTCCCGTGCGGACTTCGCTCAGGCCCCGCTTCGGCCCTTTCATGCGCTCCAGCATCGCAGGCAAGGGGATGACGCTCGTGCGCGGCTTGCCGTCGTCGCCGATCGATTCGCGGTAGAAGACGGCGCCCGGCAGCAGGAGGGCCGCAAGCGCGACATCGTCCTGCGCGCTGATGGCGGCCAAGGCCGCATCGACGGTGTTCAGCAGTGCGACGTGTTCGGCGTCGGCAGGCTGAGCCGCGACAGGAGCAGCGGCAAGGAGGGCGACGGTCGTGATCAGGCGGACCATTTCGGTTTCCGTTTCTCGAGGAAGGCGGCGAGACCTTCGCGGCCTTCGGCGTCGGCGCGGCGGGCGGCGATCCGCTCGGCGGTGTCGGCGCGCAGGGAATAGCTGATGGTCTGGCCGGCGACGTCGCGGACGAGAGCCTTGGCATCGGCGATGGCGCCCGGCGCCCCGAGCAGCAGATTGCGGAACCAGCCCTGCGCGACCTCTTCGGGGGTGTCGCTGACGGCCTGCACCAGCCCCATCGCGCGTGCGTCCTCCGCGCCGAAGCTCTCGGCCGTCAGGAAATAGCGGCGGGCGTGGGCGGCGCCGATCTTGGCGACCACGAAGGGGGAGATGGTGGCGGGCGTCAGCCCAAGGCGCACCTCGGACAGGCGGAACTCGGCGTCGGGGGTTGCGACGACCATGTCCGCGCAGGCGGCGAGCCCGACGCCGCCGCCAAAGGCCTTGCCATGGACGATGGCGATCACGGGCTTCGGGCAGTCGTTGAGCGTCGCCAGCATGTCGGACAGGCGCATCGCATCGGCGCGGTTCGCCTCGTCGCCGGCGCTTGCCTGCGCCCGCATCCAGCCGGCGTCGGCGCCGGCCGAGAAGCTGGGGCCGTTGCCGGCGAGCAGGATGGCACGCACGGCTGCCTGCTGCCCCAGCGCGGTGAAGGCGTGCGTCAGTTCGAGGATCGTCTCGGCGGTGAAGGCATTGTGCTTCTCCGGCCGGTCGAGGGTGACGCGGGCGAGGCCCTCGGTATCGGTCGAGACCTTCAGCATGGTCACATCCGGAACAGGCCGAAGCGGGTTTCGGGCCCGGGCGCGTTCAGCGCCACGGCGAGGGAGAGGGCGATGACATCACGGGTGTCTTCCGGCGCGATGATGCCATCGTCCCACAGGCGGGCGCTGGCGTAATAGGGATTGCCCTGCTTTTCATATTGCTCGCGGATGGGGGCCTTGAAGGCTTCCTCCTCTTTCGCATTGGAAAAGCCGCCGGATTTCACCGTGGCGAGGACCGAGGCCGCCTGTTCGCCGCCCATCACGCTGATGCGGGCGTTGGGCCACATCCACAGGAAGCGCGGGGAATAGGCGCGGCCGCACATGCCGTAATTGCCCGCGCCGAAGCTGCCGCCGATCACGATGGTGATCTTGGGCACCCCGGCTGTCGCCACCGCCGTCACCAGCTTGGCGCCATGCTTGGCGATGCCCTCATTCTCGTAAGCCTTGCCGACCATGAAGCCGGAGATGTTCTGCAGGAAGATCAGCGGAATCTTCCGCTGGCAGCACAGTTCGATGAAATGCGCGCCCTTCAGCGCGCTTTCCGAAAACAGGATGCCGTTGTTGGCGATGATGCCCACCGGCAGCCCCTCCACATGGGCGAAGCCGGTGACGAGGGTGGCGCCATAGAGCGGCTTGAACTCGTCGAAGCGGCTGCCATCCACAAGGCGGGCGATGATCTCGTGGACATCGACGGGGTGGCGGGTGTCTGCCGGCACCAGCGCGTGCAGATCCTCTGCCGGGAATTTCGGCGGATCGACCGGGATGCGCGCAGGGCTCTCGCCCGGCGGCACGGTGGCGATCGCGTCGCGCACCAGTTGCAGGGCATGGGCGTCATCCTCTGCCAGATGATCGACGACGCCCGACAGCCGCGCGTGGACGTCGCCGCCGCCCAGATCCTCTGCCGTCACCTCCTCGCCGGTGGCGGCCTTCACCAGCGGCGGGCCGCCCAGGAAGATGGTGCCCTGGTTCCTGACGATGATGGATTGATCGGCCATCGCGGGCACATAGGCCCCGCCCGCCGTGCAGCTGCCCATCACGGCCGCCACCTGGGCGATGCCGGCGGCCGACATGTTCGCCTGGTTGAAGAAGATGCGGCCGAAATGTTCGCGATCGGGGAATACCTCGTCCTGCCGGGGCAGGTTCGCGCCGCCCGAATCGACGAGATAGATGCAGGGCAGCCGGTTCTGCGCGGCAATCTCCTGCGCGCGCAGATGCTTCTTCACACTGAGCGGATAATAACTGCCGCCCTTCACAGTGGCGTCGTTCGCGACGATCATGGCCAGCCGGCCGGAGACCTGCCCGACGCCCGCGATCAGGCCGGCGGCCGGCACATCCTCGCCATAGACATCCTGTGCGGCGAACTGGCCGATTTCGAGGAAGGCGGTGCCGGGATCCAGCAGCCGCTCCACCCGTTCGCGGGGCAGCAGCTTGCCGCGCGCCACATGGCGCTGCCGCGCGGATTCCGGGCCGCCGAGGGCGATTCCGGCAGCTTTCGCGCGCAGATCCGCGACGAGCGCCGCCATCTGGGCCCGGTTCGCATCGCTTTCGGCGCCCGACGGCACCTGGGTTCCAATCACTGGCATGGCTGCCTGTTAGAGGGCTTTCGTTGCATTCGCAAAGCCTGTGGGCGCATGGACGGGCGGCTGAACTTGCCTTTTGGGCGTGGGGCCGCTATGCGCGCCGCCTTTCCCGGCTGGTCGGAACCAGCCATTTCACGAAGGACGTTCGCAAATGGCCAAGGCTGGCATTCACCCCGATTATCACACCATCAAGGTGCAGATGACGGACGGCACCGTGTTCGAAACCCGCTCCACCTGGGGCAAGGAAGGCGACACGCTGGCGCTGGACATCGATCCGAAGAGCCACCCGGCCTGGACCGGCGGCGCCGCGAAGCTGCAGGACGGCGGGCGCGTTGCCAAGTTCAACAAGCGCTTCGGCGGGCTGACCAGCCTGAAGAAGTAAGCCTTCGGGCCTTGCCGAAAACGGCCGTGCGGAGCGATCCGCGCGGCCGTTTTCGCATGTCTGCGCTTGCGCTTGGCCGCCGCAGGGCCGAAAACCGCCGTTCAGGAGGGACGGGGCGGATGGTTCTGAAAGAGCAGCTGGCGGGGCTGGCGAGACATGAGGGCGTTTGGGACGGCAGCTATCGCCATTATGATGGCGCGGGCAAGCTGGTGGACGAGCATCGCAGCCGGGTGCTGTGCTGCTTTCCGGAGGGCGGCGAGCATCCCTATGTGCAGACCAACATCTATGACTGGGCCGATGGCCGCTCCCAGCGGATGGACCTGCCCGCGTCGTTCCGGGATGGCCGGCTGTGGTGGGACAATGCGCTGATCCGGGGCTGGGCGACGGAACTGCCCATGGACGACAACCGGCGGACGCTGGTGCTTTACTGGCAGCGCGTCGACGATCCTGAGCTTTATGTCTATGAAATGATCCAGATTTCCGATTGCGGGAAGAAGCGGGCGCGGACCTGGCAATGGATCCGCGACGGCGAACTGGTGGCGCGCACCGCCATCGAGGAGAAGCTCGTCTCTCGCGATTGGCAGCGGGTGCAGGCGAAGAAGGCGGCCTGACGGCGGTGCAGCCGCGCCCGATCCTGACCGCGAACGAGATGCGGGCGGCGGAAGCGGCCTGGTGCGCC
>NZ_JAYRCW010000020.1:0-29799 GCF_041909755.1 Sandaracinobacter sp. | reverse complement strand
CCTCGATCACGAGGCGATCCGCATCCTGCAGGAAGCGGGCGTCGCGGACGAGGTGATGGCGGGCTGCCGCAGCACCGACCGCTATGATTTCCTGACCGCTGCCGGAGAGGTGCTGCTGCGCTTCGAAGGCTCCGCCGGGATCGGGCCGGGGGGCTGGCCGCTTGCCAACATGATCCACCAGCCCTCGGTGGAGGCCGCCCTGCGACGCCGCCTCGCCGACATGCCCGGCGCCCGGCTGGAATCCCGCTGGGAGGTGACCGCGCTCGAAGACGCGGCCGACGGCCTGACGGCGCGCATCGCAACCCCCAGCGGCGAACGGGCGGTCCGCGCCCACTATGTGGTCGCGGCGGATGGCGCGCGCAGCCCGATGCGGCACCTCGCCGGCATCGCCATGCAGGATCTGGGCTTCGAGGAACCCTGGCTGGTCATAGACACGCTCGTCCTCGATGCCGCCCGGCTGCCCGCCGCCAACCTCCAGATCTGCGATCCCGCCCGCCCCACCACCTGCGTTCTGATGGGCGAAGGCCGCCACCGCTGGGAATTCATGATCCGCCCCGGCGAGGATGCCGACGCCCTCGCCACCGACGACAGCATCGCGGCCCTCCTCGCCCCCTGGAACGTCGAAGGCGCCGTCACGCTGGAGCGCAAGGCGATCTACACCTTCCGCGCCCGCATCGCGGAACGCTGGCGCAAGGGCCGGCTGCTGCTGGCGGGCGACGCCGCGCACCAGACCCCGCCGTTCGCGGGTCAGGGCCTCTGCTCCGGCCTGCGCGACGCCGCCAACATCGGCTGGAAGCTCGCCATGGTGCTGAAGGGCGACGCAGCAGACACCATCCTCGACAGCTACCAGCCGGAACGCGAACCCAATCTGCGCGCCACCATCGACATGGCGATGCTGATGGGCCGCACCGTCTGCATCACCGATCCCGAGGCCGCCGCCGCCCGCGACGCGCAGATGCTCGCGGCCCGGGCGGCGGGCCATTCGCCCGACGGCGCGCTGCACTATCCGGCGATCGCGGGCGGCCTCGTGCTCGCGGGCACACCGGGCGCCGGCGGCTATTTCCCGCAGCCCGTCGCAGGCGGCGCGCGGCTCGATTCCGTGTCCGGCGACGCGCCCTTCCTCCTCACCCGCGAGATGGCCGCCATCGCCTCCCTCGCGCCGTTCCGCGCCGCCCTCCTCGACTGGCTCGACGCCCATTCCGCAGAGGCCGTTCTGGTCCGCCCGGATCATCATGTGTTCGGAACCGGGCCTGCCGAAGCCTTGCTTGCCGCCTGGAACCAGGCGCTAGGCCGGGCCGCCTGAGCGCGGCAGCCAAACGGCCAGCCAGCGGTCCGCCATCGCGCCGGCCTCGGCCGGCGTGAATGCGCCCGCGTCCAGCGAAAGCTCCAGCCACAGCCCGTCGACCAGCGCCGTCACTGCGATCGCCGCCGTCCGCGCATCCGCATCCGGCACATCCGCCGCCCGCAGCAGCGCTTCCAGCTCCGCCAGCGACGCCGCATAGATCTCCCGGTGCAGCGCGGCGATCGGCGGCCGGCTCTTCACCAGGCTCCAGAAGGCCAGCCAGGTCGCCAGCAACCCCGGCGCGGCGATCGGTGGCAGGAAGCTGCCCGTCACGAAGGCGCGCAGCCGGGCGACAGGCGACAGACCGGCAGCCGCCACCGCCGCCGCCAGCGCCGCCGACACCTGCGCGGCCACATGCCGATAGGTCGCCTCGATCAGATCGTCGATGCCGTCGAAATAATGGCGCAGCAGCCCCGGGGAGACGCCCGCGCGGGCGCAGATGCTGCGCACCGAAACGCCCGCCGCCCCCTCTTCCGCAAGCCCGGCGGCACAGGCCTCGATCAGCGATTGCCGCCGGCTGTCGGGGTCGCGGACAAAGGCGGCGCGCAGGCTCATGCCCGTCGGCATAGCAGCATTGCAGCCGTCGGGCGAGCTTGTTATACACTCGTTCAACAACGGAGCAGATCATGGCCGCACAGCCGCAGGACAATCCCGATCCGGATGCGGGCTGGTCTCTGCCGGCCTGGATCTATTACGACGCCGAATGGTTCGCCGCCGAATGCGCGCGGGTGATGCGGCCGTCGTGGCAGATCGTCTGCCACCTGAACGACATCCCGAACCCCGGCGACTGGCAGACGCTGGAGTTCCTGGGCGAAAGCATCATCGTCATCCGCGGCGACGACGGCCTGCCCCGCGCCTTCGCCAATGTCTGCCGCCATCGCGGATCGCGCATCCTCGACGGCGCGGCGGGCTGCGCGAAAAAGCTCGTCTGCCCCTATCACGCCTGGGTCTATGAACTGGATGGCCGGCTGTCGGGCGTGCCGATGAAATCCAGCTATCCGGGGCTCGATCCGGCCCGCCACGGCCTCGCCCCCATCGAGCTGGAGGTCTGGCGCGGTTTCCTCTTCGTGCGCCTTGCCCCCGGCCTCCCCAGCGTGGCGGACATGATGGCCCCCTGGGATGCCCAGGTCGCGCCCTACCGCTTCGAGGAGATGCAGCCGCTCGCCCCCCCGCGCACCCGCCCCCGCGCGGTGAACTGGAAGAACCTCTGCGACAATTACAGCGACAATCTGCACATCCTGCCCGCCCACCCCGGCCTGCGGCGGATGTTCGGGCCGAACTATGTGACGAAGGCGGCCGAATGGTCCGACTGGCTCGGCGGCCCGCTTCAGGAACCGGGCAAGGGCGCCAGCTGGTCCGAACGCGCCTATCACCGCCTGCTGCCGCCCGTCGCCCACCTTCCGGCCGACCGGCAGAAGCACTGGTGGTACATCAAGCTGTGGCCGAACATCGCGTTCGACATCTATGCCGACCAGATCGATTTCATGCAGTTCCTGCCCACCGGCCCCACCACGACGGCGCTGCGGGAAATCAGCTATGCCCTGCCCGATGACCGGCGCGAGATGCGCGCCGCACGCTATGCCAACGCCCGTGTGAACCGGCTGGTGAACGCCGAGGATACGGAACTGGTGGCCCGCGTGCAGGCCGGCATGCAGTCCGCGCTGTTCACCGTCGGGCCGCTCTCCGAAACCGAGGTCTGCCTGCGCAGCTTCGCCGCCAAGCTCCGCCGCATCCTTCCGGAGGCCCGCCTCCACCACCCGCCGGCTCCGGGCTGGAGCCGCCGCCACCTGCAAGGCGCCTGACATGACCCTCAAATATGACGCCGTCATCCTCGGCGGCGGCCACAACGGCCTCGTCTGCGCCTTCTATCTCGCAAGGGCCGGGCTGAAGGTGCGCGTGCTGGAAGCGCGCGACATCATCGGCGGCGCCTGCGTCACCGAGGAATTCGCGCCGGGCTTCCGCAATTCCACCGCCAGCTACACCGTCAGCCTGCTGCGGCCCAAGGTGATCGCAGACATGAAGCTCGCCGATCACGGCTTCCGCATCGTCGAGCGCACCATTTCCAACTTCTTCCCGATGGACGGCAATTATCTGAAGCTGGGCGGCGGCACCGCCCGCACCCAGGCGGAATTCGCCCGCTTCTCGAAGAAGGACGCGGAAACCTTCCCCGCCTATGAAGAAGCGCTGGAGGGCGTGGCCGAAGTGCTGCGGGCGCTGTCGCTGAAAACGCCCCCCAACGCGGGCGGCGGGGTCCGCGCCCTGCTGGCCGCCGCCGCGCAAGGACGCCCGCTGATGGGCCTGAACGTGGAGGCCCAGCGCGACGTGCTGGACCTGTTCGTGAAATCCGCCCGCGACTTCCTGGATGGCTGGTACGAAAGCGAAGCCGTGAAGGCCGCCTTCGGCTTCGACGCCGTCGTCGGCAACTATGCCAGCCCCGATACGCCCGGCTCCGCCTATGTCCTCCTCCACCATGTGTTCGGGGAAGTGAACGGCAAGAAGGGCATGTGGGGCCATTCGGTCGGCGGCATGGGCGCCATCACCCAGGCGATGGCCCGGGCCTGCGCGCTGGCAGGCGTTGAGATCAGCCTCGAATCCCCCGTCTCCGAGGTGCTCGTCAGCGGCGGCAGGGCCGTGGGCGTGAAGCTGGCGGGCGGCCAGGAAATCGCCGCCGACATCGTCGCGGCCAACGTCGGCCCCGCCCTCCTCTATCGAAAGCTGGTGAAGGAAGCCGACCTTCCGGCCGATTTCGTGAAGCGCATGGCGACCTTCCGCACCGGATCCGGCACCTTCCGCATGAACCTCGCGCTGTCGGAACTGCCCGATTTCAGCGTGCTGCCCGGCCGCGAAAAGGCCGAGCATCACACCAGCGGCATCATCATCGCCCCCACGCTGGACTATATGGATCGCGCCTTCACCGACGCGAAGGCGGGCGGCTGGTCGAAGCAGCCCATCATCGAGATGAAGCTGCCCACCACCGTCGACAGCTCGCTCGCCCCCGAAGGCCGGCATATCGCCAGCCTCTTCTGCCAGCAGTTCGCCCCCGAACTTCCCCCCGCCGCCGATGGCAGCGCCCGCAGCTGGGACGATGTGCGCGAGCAGGTGGCGGATCATATCATCGACTGCGTGACCCAGCATGCGCCGAACTTCCGGGGCAGCATCCTTGCCCGGCAGATCCACTCGCCGCTCGATCTCGAACGCAAGTTCGGCCTCATCGGCGGCGACATCTTCCACGGCCGCATGAGCCTCGACCAGCTGTGGGCCGCCCGCCCGATCCTGGGATATGGCGATTATCGCAGCCCGATCGCCGGCCTCTACATGTGCGGATCGGGCACGCATCCGGGCGGCGGGGTCACCGGCGCGCCGGGCCACAATGCCGCGCACGAGATCCTGTCGGACCGCTCGCTGTTCGGCCGGCTCCTGCGCCGGGCCTGAGGCCGGAAAGGCGGCGGGGGCGGCTGCGCGCCCCCGCCTGCCCCGTCAGAAGCGTCGGCCCAGCTTCAGGCCGATGGTCCGCGGCCGCAGCGTATAGTTATAGAAGATCCCGCCCGACGCGGTCAGCCCGTCCGGGTCGCCGCAGGTGGTTTCCGGGCACTGCACGCTGCGCGAGGTGATCGCGTTGCTGTCGAACAGGTTGGTCGCATACAGCTCGAACGACCAGTTCTCCTTGCTGACACCCGCGCTGAGGTCGACCTGCGTATAGGACGGGAAATCCCCCACGATGTCGCGCACGCCGACCCGGAGGTCGCCGTTGCGGGAGCCTTCGTAGATGATCGCGCCCTGCACATGGGCGTCGAGATCGCTGCCCATGGTCCATTCATAGCGGCCGACGGCGTTGCCCTTGAAGCGCGGCGTATCCGGCAGGCGGGTGCCCGAAGGCGCCAGCACCTCGTTGGCGAGGCCGCCGGGGCCGGGGATGGTGCAATCCTGGTCCGGGTTCGCAAAGGCGCAGAAGTCCGTCACCAGCTTGGCGTCGTTGTAGCTGCCGCTGGCCGACAGGGTGAAGCCCGGCGCCGGCACCCAGGTCAGGTCCGCCTCGAAGCCGCGGATGCGGCCGTCGCCGGCGTTGGTCACCACGGTCAGGCCGTTTTCGCCCAGCGCGGAAAACTGGATGTCCCGCCAGTTCAGCTGATAGATGGCGCCGTTGAAGCGGACGCTGTTGTCCGCCCAGCTCGTCTTCCAGCCCAGCTCGAAATTGTCGAGCTGATCCGACAGATAAGGCTCCAGCCCGCCGCGCCGGTTGACCCCGCCGGGGCGGAACCCGCGCGAGAAGGTGGCATAGACCAGCGCGTCGTCGTTGAACTTGTAGGTGAGGTTCACCTTCGGCAGCCAGCCGGTGTCGCTGGTGGTGCGATCGAGGTTGGTGCAGGGCGCGCCGTCCACCTCGGACGGGGCGAAACACTGGGATTCGCCCGTCTTGCTGCTGAAGCCCGCCGAATAGCCGAAGAAGCCGATCAGCGAATTCTTGTACTTGTAGACGCGGGCGCCGCCGGTCAGCGTCAGCTGGTCGTTGATGTCCCACGCAAGTTCGCCGAAGGCGGCATAGTCGCGGTCGATCCGGCGCTGGCGGGTCAGCCAGATGTTGCTGTCCGTGCCGGTCACGGTGATCGAATCCGCGATGCCGTCGATCACATAATGCTCTTCGATGTCGTTCTGCTGCCGCTGATAGAACAGGCCGACGATCGCGCGGACGGGCTGGTCCTGCGGAGAGGTCAGCCGCAGTTCGTGGCTCTGCCGCGAATAGCGCGGGCGCGACTTCACATACTGGTTCGGGCTGATGATATTGCCTGCATTGTCATAGATATAGGCGCCCGAACCGAACAGGCTGTCATAGAAATAGGCATAGTCGGAATAGTCGCTGTCGGCCGGCGTCTTGCGCTTCATGTAGCCGCCTGCATAGACGAGATCCCAGTTGCCGATCTTGCCTTCGATGGTCAGCGCCGCCTGGAACCAGTCGTCCCGTCCCCATTCGGGGTTGTACTGGGCCACCTGCCGCTTATCGAGCCCGGTTTCCTCGCCGAAGAAGCCGTTCGCCTTCTGCTTCTGGCCCATGATGCTGGGCGTGATCGTCCAGTCGTCGTCCAGCTCGATCCCCAGCGCCAACCGGCCGCCGAGGGTCTCGACGTCGTTATAGTCCTTCTTCACATAGGGCGCGGTCGTCGCGGTGATGCCGGACGTGGGATAGACCCGCGTCTGCAGCACATTGTCGATATAGCCCGCATCCTTCTTGTACCAGCCGACGGCGCGCACCGCGATCCGGTCGCTCAGCGGCACGTTCACGAAGCCTTCCAGCACGCCGCCGATGCCGCCGTCGGCAACCGTGTTCACCTCGGCGTCAACGGCGCCGGAAAAGGCCGACGGGTCCGGGCGGTTGGTGATCAGGCGGATCGTGCCCGCCATGCTGGAGGCGCCGAACAGCGTGCCCTGCGGCCCGGCCAGCGCCTCGACCCGGGCGAGATCATAGACATGCACATCGACTGCGCCCGAAATGGTGGTGACGGGCAGTTCATCGAGATAGATGCCGACGGTCGGCTGCGAGGTGGAGTGGTTGGCGTTCTCGCCAGAGGAGACACCGCGGAAATAGACCTTCGCCGTGCCGGGGCCCGACGACTGGAAGGTGACGGACGGCAGGAACCGCACATAGTCGTTGAACGACTGCACCTGCAGGTTCGACAGCGTCTGGGTGTCGAACGCCTGCACGCTGATCGGCACGTCCTGCAGGTTCTGCGACGTCTTCGTGGCGGTGATGATGATGTCGCCAAGGCCGCCTTCCGGGGCCGCGGCCGTCTGGGCCGATGCGGCGAGCGGAAACGCCAGCGATGTCGAAAGCAGCAGCAGGCCACGCACGGCCGTGCGCGCGGTCCTCTTTTCATGGACTCCCATAGATACCCCTTGTGATCGGGCGACCGTTCACCGGTCGCCTCGGTTGGCTGGCGTCAGTCCTCCCCGGGCCTGTACCGGCCCCTGCACCCCCGCTTGTGGCACGGGGTGTGCAGCCACAGACTGCTACACGCCCGGGTAGCTGTCCAGCGCCGAACCGATGGCGGCCCGCAGCGGCCCCAACCATTCGTCATACTGTTGCCAATGATCCACAGCAGAGGCGTAGAGCGGCGTGCGAACCTGTTCCGAACTGGCGGTGCGGACGGCACGCTCGGTCTTGTGGAAGCTGAGGCAGGCGGGCTCGAACGCCAGCCCGCAATAATCCAGCAGGGCGCGGATCTCGGCCTCGGGGTCGGCCACCATGCGCTCGTAGATCACCCGGTGCACCCGCCCCGGCAGCACCTCGTCGAAATGCGCCATCAGCCGGGCATAGTCCCGCCAGTAGCGGCCGATGTCCGACAGGTCATAGCTGAAGGCCTGGCCGCGCGCGAAATGCTGCTTGAAGCCGGAAAAGCAGCAGCCCAGCGGGTGCCGGCGCGCATCGATGATCTTCGCGTTCGGCAGGATCAGGTGAATGAGGCCCGTGTGCAGGAAATTGTTGGGCATCTTGTCGATGAAGAAGGGCCTGTCCGTCTTTCGCTGAACCCGCGTGCGCGCCAGATATTCCTCGCCCAGCGCGCGGATCTGCGCGGCATCCAGCGCCGCCACCCGGTCCGCGAAGCGGGGGCCCTGTCCGTCCTTCTGACGCTCTCCCAGCCGCCGCGCCATGGCGATGATGTCGGGCAGCTCCATCGTCCCCTCGACAAGGCTGTGCGACGACAGGATCTGCTCGATCAGGGTGGAACCCGATCGCGGCAGGCCCACCACGAAGATGGGATCGGGCGCCGGGCAGCCCATGCCGGCCCGCGCCTCGAAGAAGTCCGGGCCATAGAGCTGGCGCACCTGCTCCACATTGGCGCTGGTGTCGTCGGCGCTGTAATCCAGTTGCGCGCGGCGCAGCGCGTTGCCGCGGGCATAATGGCCGAAACTCGCCGCCCAGTTGCGCCGGTCCTCCTGCGCCTTGCCCAGCGCGAATTCCAGGTGGAACCGGTCCTCGTCCGCCAGCCCGTCGCCCGCCAGCGCGGTTTCCATGGCGGCGATGTCGGCGTCGGTGAAGGTCACCGTCTTCAGGTTGGCGAGGCTCCACCAGGCCTCGCCCAGCGCCGGGGCCTGTTCGATCGCGCGGCGATAGGCGGCCACGCTGTCGGCCTGCCGGCCCACCGTCTTCAGCGAATGGCCATAGCTCATCCAGGCCATGGGCTGGGACGGATGGCTTTCCAGCAGCGTCTCATAGGCGTCGATCGCGGCCTGATAATCGCCCAGCCGCACCAGGATCGCGGCCCGCAGCACCCGATAGCCCGGCGCATCCGGATCCTCGGCCATCAGCCGGTCGATCTCCGCCAGCGCCTCCTCCGCCTTGCCCTGCCGTTGCAGCACGACCGCCAGATTGTGCCGCGCGGCGTGGAAACCGGGCGCCAGTTCCAGTGCCCGGCGCAGCAGCTTTTCCGAATCGGCATAGCGGCCGATCCGGCCCGCCAGCTCGGCCAGCATGCGGATCGCGGGCACGTCGGTTGGGCGCTGTTTCAGCCGGGTGCGCAGCGCCCGTTCCGCCACGGGCAGGTCGCCGGCCGCCAGCGCGGCGGCGGCCGACAGCAGCTCCGGGTCGGCCGTCGCGGCGTCCAGCATCTCGTCGAGGTCAATGGCGGAAGCCGGTGTCGCCACGGATCAGGCGCCCGTCTCGTCCAGCGGCAGTTCCGCCTGGCCCTGCGGCGCCTTCAGGCCCAGATGCGCCCAGGCGGGCGCGTTCAGCACCCGCCCCCGCGCCGTGCGTGCGACAAGGCCCGTCTGGATCAGATAGGGCTCCACCACATCCTCCAGCGTGTCCCGCGCTTCCGACAGGCCCGCCGCCAGCGTCTCGATGCCGACGGGACCGCCCCGGTAAAGGTCCGCGATCATCCACAGATAGCGCCGGTCCTGCGCATCCAGCCCCAGCCGGTCCACCTCCAGACGGCTCAAGGCATTGTCTGCAAAGGACGAATCCACAGGATCGGCCCGCCCGGCGGCGAAATCCCGCACCCGGCGCAGCAGCCGCCCGGCGATGCGCGGCGTGCCCCGCGCCCGCTTCGCGATTTCCCGCGCGCCATCCTCTGTCAGTGCCAGCCCCAGCAGCCCGGCCGCCCGCGTCACCACCGAGTGAAGTTCCTCCTCGGTATAGAAGACCAGCCGCACCGGGATGCCGAAACGATCGCGCAACGGCTGGGTGACAAGGCCCGACCGGGTCGTGGCGCCGACCAGCGTGAAGGGCGGCAGATCCACCCGGATCGACCGGGCGGAGGGGCCTTCCCCGATCATGATGTCCAGCGCCCGATCCTCCATTGCGGGATAGAGGATTTCCTCCACATGGGGCGCCAGCCTGTGGATCTCGTCGATGAACAGGACGTCGTTGGGTTCCAGGTTGGTCAGCAGCGCGGCAAGATCGCCTGCCTTGGCGATCACCGGGCCGGATGTCGCGCGGAAGCCCACGCCCATTTCCCGCGCCACGATCTGCGCCAGCGTGGTCTTGCCCAGCCCCGGCGGCCCGGCCAGCAGCACATGATCCAGCGCGTCGCCCCGGTGCCGGGCGGCATCGATGAACACGCGCAGATTTTCCCGCGCGGCCTTCTGCCCCACGAAATCGGCAAGCGTCTTGGGCCTGAGCGCGGCATCCGCGTCGTCCGTCCGCCTGCCCGGATTGATCAGCCTGTCGGCATCGTCCATCCTGAACCCCTTAGCAGCGCGAACGGGGGATGAAAGAGTGCTGACACGTCGAACCTTGCTGGCGGCGGGCGCCGCGACCCTTGCCGCACCGGCGCTGGCGAAACCGCCGCGCTGGTTCGATGGCGCGCTGGTGATCGACGGGCTTTCGGGCCTGGGCGACCCCTATGCACCCGAAGAACAGACCCGCCTGTCTGACCGGGCCAAGGCCGAACTGCGCCAGTCCGGCGTCACCGCGCTGCGCACCACGCTGGTGCCGGTGGGCAACCAGCCCGACGTGTGGGACGAGGTGAACCGCTTCATGGACAATCATGATTCGCTGTTCGCCGCGAATCCGGATTTCCTGGTGAAGGTGAAGACCGCCGCCGACATCGAGGCGGCGAGGAAGGCCGGCAAGCTGGGCGTCATCTATGGCACGCAGGACACGGCGATGGTCGGCACCGAGCTGGACCGGCTGGCGAAGATGAGGGAACGCGGCGTCCGCTGCGTCCAGCTGACCTACAATCTGAGGAACCTGTCGGGCGACGGCGCGCTGGAGCCGGCCGACGCCGGGCTTTCGCGGCTGGCGAAGGCGACGATCGAGCGGATCGAGGCGGAAAAGCTGCTGCTGGACTTTTCCCACGGCGGCGCGCGCACCATCCGCGAGGGGCTGGCGATGGCGAAGCGCCCGCCCACCGTCAGCCACACCGGCTGCCGCGACCTGTTCGATCATCCGCGCAACATCTTCGACGCCGACATGAAGACCACCGCGGACAAGGGCGGGGTGGTGGGCATCTATTTCATGCCTTTCCTGGTGCGGGGCGGAAAGGCGACCGCCGCCGACGTGATTGCCCATATCGAACATGCCTGGAAGGTCTGCGGCGAGGACCATGTGGCGATCGGCACCGACAATGGCCCGCTGGCCCGCGAAATCACCGAGGAAACCTGGAAGGCCGCGCGCGCCGACCATGAATACCGGTCGAAGATGGGATTCGCCGCGCCCGGCGAGGGGCCGGACGTGCTGCCGCTGGTGCTGGAGCTGAACCGGATCGACCGCTTCGCCTATCTGGCGGACCGGCTTGCGGCGCGGGGCCATGGGCAGGCGAAGCTGGAAAAGCTGTTCGGAACGAACTGGCTTCGCGTCTATCGCGACGTGTGGGGCGGTTAGCGGCTGGCGCGCTTCAGGGATTCGCGGATGAGGGCGGGGGTGGATTGCTCCTCCCCCAGGTCGCGCAGGGCCTGTGCGACGGCGCGGGCGGCTTCCGCCGTGCGGAAGCCCAGCGATTCGAGCGCGGCGATGGCGTCCGCCTCTGACGAGGCCGGGCGCGGGGCGTTGGGCAGCGCGATGTCGGGGAAGCCGCCCGCTGCCGGGGCCTTGCCCTTCAGTTCGGTGGTGATGCGGGCAGCGAGGCGCGGGCCGACGCCCGGCGCGCGGGCGATCATCGCCTTGTCGTCCAGCGTGATGGCGCGGGCGATCTCGTCCGGCGCCAGCGTGCCGAGGATGGCGAGCGCAAGCCGGCCGCCCACGCCCTGAACGCCCGTAAGAAGGCGGAACCAGTCCCGCTCCTCAGCCGTGCCGAAGCCGAACAGGGTGATGGCGTCCTCGCGGACCTGCGTTTCCACCAGAAGGAAGGCGGCGGCGCCCGGTTCCAGCAGGGCAAGCGTGCGCGACGAGGCCTGCACCAGATAACCGACGCCGGCGACGTCGATCACGGCATGGTCGACGCCGATCGCCTGCACGATGCCCTTCAGGCTGGCGATCATGCCGGCACCCGCATCTGGGCGGCGGTGCGCAGATGGGCATGGGCGATGGCGACGGCGAGCGCGTCGGCCTCGTCCTCGCCCAGCGGGCCGCAACCCGGCAGGATGCGGGCGACCATGGCGGCGACCTGCGCCTTTTCCGCCGCCCCGGTGCCCGTCAGCGCCTTTTTCACCAGCCGCGTCGCATGTTCGGAAACGATGAGATGGCCCACCGCCAGCAGCACCACGCCGCGCGCCTGCCCCAGCTTCAGGGTGGATTGGGGGTTCTTGTTCACGAACACTTCCTCCACGGCCGCCTCCTGCGGGGCATGGGCCGCGACAAGGGCGGCGATGCCGTCGTGCAGCATCTTCAGCCGCACGGGCAGCGGATCGGCGGCCCGGGTGGGGCAAGCACCATGGGCGATGTGTCTCAACCTGTTGCCCTCGGCCTCGATGAGGCCCCAGCCGGTCCGCGACAGGCTGGGATCAAGGCCCAGGATGCGGATCACAGCTGGCTCAGCACCTCTTCCGGCACATCATAATTGCCATAGACATTCTGGACGTCGTCCAGGTCTTCCAGCGCATCGATCATCTTCAGCAGCTGCTGGGCGGTATCCGTGCCGACTTCGACCCATTCCTTGGGCCGCCAGGCGAGCTTCGCGCCGGCATTGTCGCCAAGCGCGGCTTCCAGCGCCTTCGCCACTTCGTGGAGGGCGTCGGCCGCGGTCCAGATCTCATGCTCGTCCTCGCCGGATTCCACATCGTCGGCGCCCGCTTCGAGGGCGGCTTCGAACACCTTGTCGGCGTTGCCGGCCGCGGCCGGATAGGTGATGAGGCCGAGCCGTTCGAACCCGTGGGAGACGGAGCCCGACGAGCCGACATTGCCGCCGTTCTTCGAGAAGGCGGTGCGCACGTCGGTCGCGGTGCGGTTGCGGTTGTCGGTCAGCGCCTCGACGATCACGGCGACGCCGCCGGGGCCGAAGCCTTCGTAGCGGATCTCCTCGTAATTTTCCGCGTCCCCGCCCTCGGCCTTCTTCAGCGCCCGGTCGATATTGTCCTTGGGCATGGAAGCCGCCTTGGCGGTGGCGATCACGGCGCGCAGGCGCGGGTTGAATTCGGGATCCGAATTGCCGCCCTTGGCCGCCGTGGTGATTTCGCGCGCGAGCTTCGAAAACAGCTTCGACCGCTTCGCGTCCTGCGCACCCTTGCGGTGCATGATGTTCTTGAACTTGGAATGACCTGCCATGACGTCGCGCCTTAAGCCGGGACAAGCCGTTTGAAAAGACTTGGCCGACAGCCGGCAGGCAATGGCCCGATCCGCGACCTGCGCAGCGAAATTGACCGTTATGGTATTTGAATTGTTGGAAAATGTTCCACGTGGAACATTTCCCTACACTTTGTTTTCAAGGGGTTGCCTGAATATCCTGTTGGAAACCGGTCAGAATCCGGCGGATGAATGCCCGGGTTCAGACAAGCTCGGACACCGCCTTGCGGAGCATGACGCCGGCCAGATGCCCGCGGAATTCCGCGCTGGCGTGGATGTCGCTCGCCAGATCGTCGGAGGCGAGGCTGAGGCCTTCCAGGCTCTCGCCCGTGTCGAGCGCGGCTTCCGCGCCCGTCCAGCGCATCACCCCCATGGTCGCGCCCGTCACCGCCACCCGATGGCCTTCGGGGAAGCGGGCGACGAACAGCCCCGCCAGCGCATAGCGGCTGGCCGGGTGGGGGTGCTTCGCATAGGCGGCCGCCTGCGGCACCCGGAAGCGGATGGCGGTGAGGATCTCTCCGTCGGCGAGCGCGGTTGCGAACATGCCCTGGAAATAATCCTCGGCCGCATGGCTGCCCTGGCTGGTTTCGAGGACGGCATCGAGCCCCAGCGCGGCGGCGGGCCAGTCGGCGGCGGGATCATTGTTGGCAAGGCTGCCGCCGATCGTGCCCCGGTTGCGGACCTGCGGATCCCCGATGCCACCCGCAAGCGTGGCGAGCGCCGGGATCGACTGGCGCACGGCTGCGTCGCGCGCGACCTTCGCGTGGCGCGCGGTGGCCCCGATCCGAAGATGATCGCCTTCACGCGCGATGCCGTCGAGGCCGGGGATGGCGGTGAGATCGATGAGCGTTTCCACCGCGCGAAGCCGGGCCTTCATCGCCGGGATCAGCGTATGGCCGCCGGCCAGGAAGGCAGCGTCGCCCCGGAAGGCGTTGCCCGCTTCGGCGAGGCTTTTCGGACGGATCAGGGTGAAGGGATGCATGGGCCTTACTCCGTCTCGCCGGCGGGGGCGTGGATGGCGCGGGCGCCGATGCGGATCGCCTCCACGATGTGCTGATAGCCGGTGCAGCGGCAGAGATTGCCCTCGAGCTCGTGCCGGATGACCTCTTCGGACGGTTCTGCGCCATGGCGTTCGGCGATGGCGATTCCGGCGACGACCATGCCCGGCGTGCAGAAGCCGCACTGCAGGGCGTGCGCCTGGCGGAAGGCGGCCTGCATGGGGTGCAGATGCGCCTCGGTTCCCAGCCCCTCGATCGTGGTGACGCGCGCGCCTTCCAGCGTGGCGACGAGCAGGGTGCAGGCCTTGGCGCTTTCGCCATCCACCAGCACGTTGCAGGCCCCGCACTGGCTGGTGTCGCAGCCGATGTGGGTGCCGGTGAGGCCCAGCGTGTCGCGCAGATATTCGGTGAGGAGGGTTTCATCCGGCGCGTCGGCGGCATGCGCCTCGCCGTTCAGGGTGAATGTGGTTCGCATGCCTGCTGCCTCCTCCCCTGCCTGTTAGCGTGGCGGGCCGGGCGGGGCCAGTGGGTTGATTGCGCAGGTGGGCCGAAGCCGATACCCCGGGCTGCATGGATATCCGCCCTGCCCGCCCCGCCGACGCCGCGGCGATCGCCGCCATCATCCTGCCCGTGATCCGGGCCGGCGAAACCTATGCGCTGGACCCGGCGATGCCCGAGGCGGACGCCATCGCCTATTGGATGGGCGCCGACCGGGAAACGTTTGTGGCCGAGGCCGACGGCGAGATCCTGGGCACCTATTACATCCGGGCGAACCAGGCAGGCGGCGGCAGCCATGTGGCCAACTGCGGCTACATGACGGCGGCGGCGGCGACCGGGCGCGGGGTGGCGCAGGCGATGTGCCTGCATTCGCTGGCGCATGCGAAGGCGCGGGGATTCCGCGCGATGCAGTTCAATTTCGTGGTCAGCACCAACGAACGGGCCGTGCGGCTGTGGCAGCGGCTGGGGTTCGAAATCGCGGGGCGGCTGCCGGGCGCGTTCCGGCACCCGGCGCTGGGGTTCGTGGACGCGCTGGTGATGTTTCGCGCGCTGGAGGGCTGAGCGCTCAGATCTCCAGGCCGAGGGCGGCCTTGTAGGTATCGAGCAGGGCTTCCATTTCGGCGCGGGCGTTGGTGTCCATCTTGCGCAGGCGGACGATGGTGCGCATCGTCTTCACGTCATAGCCGTTGGCCTTGGCTTCGGCATAGGTGTCCTTGATGTCGTCGGCGATGCCGCGCTTTTCCTCTTCCAGCGTTTCGATGCGCTCGATGAACAGCTTCAGTTGCTCGGCGGAGACGTTCGCGCTCGACATGGGATTCCTTCGATTCGGATTTGTGCCTGCCTGCTAGGGCGCTTTGCGCGGGACGGCAACATCGCTATGCGCCGCCGATGGATGCGATGCCGCACAGAGCCGAGGGCGCGCCCGAGGGCAGCTACCGGGAACTGCTGAAGCTGGCAGGCCCGAACGTGCTGTCGCGCCTGGGCATCATGGCGATGGGCCTGACGGATGCCATCGTCGTCGGCCATTATTCGGCGGTGGAGCTTGGCTATCACGCGCTGGGCTGGGCCCCCACGGTGACTGTGCTGGTGGCGGGAATCGGGCTGCTGCTGGGGGTGCAGGTGCTGACGGCGCGGCACATCGGGGCCGGGCGGCCGGAACGGACCGGGCCGGTGCTGCGGCGCGGGGTTGCCTATGCGCTGCTGATCGGGGTGGTTTCGACGGCCGTGCTGGTGCTGCTGGGGCCGCCGGTGCTGCGCAACATGGGGCTGGAGCCTTCGCTGGCTGCCGGGGCGAGCGCGGCGCTGATCGTGTTTTCGCTGAGCCTGACGCCCTATCTGGTGGCGGATTCGCTGTGGTTCTGGCTGGAGGCGCAGGGACGTCCGCAGGTGCCGATGGTGGCGATGTGGATCGCCAACCTGATCAACCTGGCGCTGGCGCTGTGGCTGGTGCCGGGGCTGTCGCCCTTTCCCGTGGCGGGCGCGGTGGCGGCCGGCTGGGTGACGCTGGTGGCGCGGATCTGCCTGATGCTGATGCTGGGCTGGTGGATCTGGCGCTGGCCGCAGGCGCATGAAATGGGCGTGTTCCGCCCCAGCCCGCCCGACCGGGCCGAAGCGCGGGAGCAGCGGCGGATCGGCTATGCCTCTGGCGTGAGCTATGCGATCGAGGCGGGGGCCTTTTCGGGCATGAACTTCGTGGCGGCGCAGCTGGGCGTGCTGGTGGTGGCGGCCTGGGCCGTGGTGCTGAACGTGGCGGCGGCGGTGTTCATGGTGCCGATGGGGATTGCGGCCGCGACCGCCGTGCTGGTGTCGCGCGGGGTGGGCGCGGGCAGCGCGACCGCGGTGAAGCGGGCCTTCGGCATGGGGATGCGCCTGGCGCTGGCGGCGCTGCTGCTGCTGTCGGTGTTCGTGTTCCTGGACCGGGAGCTGGTGGCGAGCGCCTATTCCGAAGACCCGGCGCTGCTGGCGATGGCGGGGAGCGCGCTGCTGCTTTCGTGCCTGTTCTTCATGGCGGACGGCGCGCAGGTGGTGGCCTCGAACGCGCTGAGGGCGCGGGGCGACATCTGGTGGCCGACGGGCATGCATTTCGTGAGTTATGTGGTGATCATGATCCCGATGGCCTGGTGGCTGGCGGTGGTGCGGGGCGGCGGGCTCGACGGGATCATCTGGGCGGTTATCGTGGCCAGCCTGATTTCGGGCGGCGCGCTGACGGCGCGATTCTACTGGCTGGGTGACAGGATGAAGCAGGTGGACGGATGAGTGACGCAACGGATGTGAAGGCCGCGCCGGCGAAATCGCTGCAGCAGTTCGCGGTCCTGTATGGCGGGCTGCTGGTGGTGGCGGGCGTGCTGGGCTTCAAGCTGATCAAGCTGGGGCCGCTGGCGGTGCCGGGCGGGGTGTTCGGCTTCCTGCTGGCGATCGTGGTGACGAACGCGACCGCCGAGCTGCACGGGCGGCCGGTGGCGCAGCGCATGGTGCTGATGGGATTCGTGCCGCTGCTGTTTTCCGTGGGGCTGATGCAGCTGGTGCTGGCGCTGCCGCCGGCGGCCGGATGGGACGGCCAGGCGGTCGCCGAGCAGGTGATGGGCAGCTCCATGCGGCTGATCCTGGCCGGGATCGTGGCCTATGGCATTTCGCAGACGCTGGACGTGACGATCTTCACCTGGATGCGCGGGCAGCCGGGCGGGCACATGCTGTGGGTGCGGGCGACCGTGGCGGCCTTTGTGGCGCAGACGGTGGACACGCTGATCTTCGTGACCATCGCCTTTTACGGGAAGTTCGCGCTGCTGCCGGTGATCGGCGGCCAGCTGGCGGCGAAGGCGCTGATCTGGGGGCTGGCGATCCCGCTGCTGTACCTGGCCGTGGCGGTGGGCCGGCGGCTGGACCGGGGCTGATTCCGCGCGCCCCTGTCGGGGGAGTTTACAATTTCATGACCTGCGCCGGAAAATGGTTAACGGCTTTTCACCCTATTCCAGCGACTTGGCGAAATGGCGGCAAATGGCACCGATCTTGCTTTGCAGGCGGTGTAGCCGAGCTCTTCCGCTAGGGTTGGAAGAGGCCCCGGGGCCGGACGCGGCCTCGGGGTTCCTCTGTCGGTTCGGACTTCTTCAGTGCGCGGTGTAGCCGCCGTCGATGACGAGTTCGGCGCCGGTCATGAAGCTCGATTCATCCGAGGCGAGGAAGAGAATGGCATCCGCGATCTCGCGCGGGACGCCGAAGCGGCCGAGTGCGTGGGCGGAGATGAGCTGGTCGCGCATCTCGTTGCCGTTTTCGGCCTGTTGCAGCGCGGTGGTGACCATCGGCGTCTCGATGAAGCCGGGGTGGACGCTGTTCACCCGGATGCCGAGCGGCGCCCATTCGAGCGCCGCCGCCTTGGTGAGCAGCAGCACCCCGCCCTTCGATGCGCAATAGGCCCCGGCATTGGGCAGGCCCACCTTCCCCAGGATCGAGGACAGGTTGATGATGGAGCCGCCGCCCGACTCCGCGATCACCGGCCCGCAGGCGCGCATTCCCAGGAACACGCCATCGAGGTTGACCGACTGGATGCGCCGCCACTGATCGAATGTCAGCTCGGCGAGCGGCGTGCTTTCCCCCGCGACGCCCGCGTTGTTCACCAGCACATGAAGCCCGCCGAAGGCGGCCTTCGTGGCCGCGACGATGTCTGCCCAGCCCTGTTCCGAGGTGACGTCCTGATGGCGAAATTCGGCGCGGCCGCCTTCGGCGCGGATCCCGCGCAGCACGTCATCCGCCTGCCCGTCGGCCACATCCGTCAGCATCACGGCCGCGCCTTCGCGCGCCAGCCGACGGGCGGTTTCCGCGCCCAGCCCCATGGCCGCGCCGGTGACCAGCGCGACCTTGCCCGAGACCCTCCCCATCTGCCTCTCCCCTAATCCTTGTTGAACAGCTTCTGCAGGAACAGCGTCTCGACTTCCCGCCGGAGATCGTTGTTGGGCTTTTTCAGGAAGCCATGGCCTTCATCCGCGAACAGGACGTACCAGGTCTCGTTCCCGTTCGCGCGGAGCTTTGCCACCACCTGATCGGATTCCGATTGCGGCACGCGCGGATCGTTGGCGCCCTGCATGATGAGCATGGGTTTCGTGATCTTCCCGATGTTCGCCATGGGCGAGATGCGGGCGAACACCTTCTGCATCGCCGGATCGCGCTCGTCGCCATATTCGGCGCGGCGGTTATCCCGGCGATAGGCTTCGGTGTTGTTGAGGAAGGTGGCGAAATCGCTGATGCCGTAACGGGCGACGCCGCCGGCCAGACGGTCGGAATAATGCGTCATCACGGCGAGCGACATGTAGCCGCCGTAGGACTGGCCATAGACGGCGACGCGACCGGCATCGAGATCGGGCTGGGCCTTCACCCAGTCGAGCAGGGCGCCGATATCCTTCACGCTGTCCTCGCGCTTCGCCGCATTGTCGAGGTTGAGGTAGCGGCGGCCATAGCCATCGGAGCCGCGCACGTTGGGGAGGATGACGGTGGCCTTCAGCGCATCGGCGAAATATTGCGCGCCATAGTTCCAGATGGGCCGTGTCTGCGCTTCCGGCCCGCCGTGGATATCGATGATGACGGGGGTGCGGGCGTCGGCCGCGACGCCCTTCGGGCGATAGACGAAGGCGGGGACGGATTCGCCGTCGAACGAGCGGAAGCGGATGAGGCGCGGTTCGGCCAGCGTCGCGGGATCGAGATCGCCCAGTTCCGAGCTGGTCCAGCGGACGAGCTTCGCATCGGCGATGTCCCAGCTCCATACGTCGCCGGCGGAGGTGGCGTTGGTGAAGCCGATGGCGAGGCGCTTGCCATCCGGCGAGAAGCGCAGGGCCTGAAGGACGCCGTTGGGCAGCGCGGGGGCGGGCAATGCCTTGCCGGTGGCGAGATCGAGGAGATGCAGGCGGGAGAAGCCATCCTCGTTCAGCACATAGGCAAGCGTGCGGTCATCGGGGGCGAGGGCGAATTCCTCCACGTCCCACAGGCGGGCGCCCCTTGCGGCGGGCGGGGCGATCACGCGCTGCGCGCCCGTCGCCATGTCCAGCTCCACCAGTTGCCGCGTATCGCTGCCGCGATCGGAAATGGCGAGGAGCTTGCCCGGCGCCGGGCTGTAGCGGATGGATTCATAGCGGGCGGCGGGCGCATCGGGCGCGATGCGGGTGACGGCGCCGGTTGCCAGATCCAGTTCGAAGATGCGGTTTTCGCGGTTGGAGAGGCCGCGCAGGAAGATGAGCTTTCCGTTGCCCGGCGCGATCGCCGCCGGGGCGACCGCGCCATCCGACTTGTGCAGTTCGCGCGGCGGCCCCGGCGCGCGCGGATCCGTGGCGAGGATGCGATAGGCGCTGCTGCCCTTGCGCGCCTCTGCCCAGACGAGCAGGCGGCCGTCCTTGCCGACGACGGCGGACTGGTTGCGGGTGCCCGGTTCCGTCAGCTGGCGGGCCGGGCCGGACAGGGGACGCAGATAGAGCTGGAACCATTCGTCGCCGCCGGTATCGCGGCTGAGGACGAAATCGGTGGTGCCGGGGATGGCGATGGCATTGCCGACGGGTTCCGCCCCGAAGGTAAGCTGGGTGCGGGCCGCGCCGGGGGCCGCGACCTGGTGCAGCTGCCGTGTCGCGCCGAAGCGGGTGCCGATCAGGATGGAGCCGTCGGCCAGCCAGTCCTCGAACTCTGCCGCGCGGTTCATCTGGTAGCGCTGCACCGCTGCCGCCACCTCTGCCGGCACCGGCGGCACATTCTCCAGCCGGGCGCTGCCCTGCTGCCGGACCGCGACAGGCGCGGCGATTGCGGGGACGGCGGCGGCGAGCAGCAGGCCGAGAAGGGCGGGACGAAGGGGGAAGGAGCGCATGGGCGACTTTCAGGCTGCGAGTTTGCGGCCGCCTGTCTGCGCCCGCCGTTCCCCCTGCGCAAGTTCCGCCTTCAGATCATGGCAGTAGAGATCGAAATCGACCTGGATCGTGTGCCGCTGCGAGGCATAATAATGACCCTTGTGGACGGCTTCGTCGGCTGCGGTGATGCGGGCCATTTCCGCCGGGGGCGGCAGGGCATAGCGGCCGGCCACGCAGGCGGCGAACAGCTTCGATTGCTGTTCCGCGAAATTGACGAGCGTGGGCAGCGGCTGGGCGAGGCCCATGAACCACAGGCCGTGGAGGCGGGGATCGGGCTGCACCATGCGCTTGAAGAGCGGCAGCTGATTGTCTTTCAGGGCGACGTCTTCGGGTGACAGGAAGGGGAAGCTGAGGCGGTAGCCGGTGGCGTGGATGAGGATATCCACCTTTTCCCGGCTGCCGTCGGCGAAGACCAGTTCGTCTCCGGCCTTTTCGGTGACGATGGGCTTCACCTCTATGTCGCCGTTGCCGCAGCGCAGGAGGAATTCGGAGCTGACGGTGGGATGCGCCTCAAGCGGTTTGTGATCGGGCGCGGGGAGGCCGTAATCCTCCATGTTGCCGACCGCCTTGCGCACGGCCCAGGCCCCCAGCCGCCGCTTCAGCCAGCCCGGCACCCAGGCGGGCAGCGGCGTCTTGTCCATCGGCTTGCCGTTCAGATATTTCGGCAGCACCCAGACGCCGCGCCGGGCCGAGACGATGAGCCGGGTGCCGAGCGAGCGCTGGCCGAGTTCCGACGCGATATCGACTGCGGTGTTGCCCAGCCCCACGACGACGATCGTCTTGCCGCGCGTGTCAACGGGTTCGAACGGGGTGCGGTAATCGCGGGCGTGCAGTTCGGTGCCGGTGAAGGTGCCGGGGATGGCGGGGATGTTGGGATCCCAGTGATGGCCGTTGCAGACGGCGACATGGCTGTAGGGGCCGTGGGTGGCGGTTTCGCCGCCCGACTTCACCTCGGCGAACCAGCCGGCGCCCTCCTGCCGGACACGGGCGACTTCGCTGTTGAAGCGGATGAGCGGGCGCAGGCCGAAATGATCGACATAGTCGTTGAAATAGCCGAGCAGCAGGCTGTGGTGCGGGAAATCGGGCCAGTCCGCCGGGCAGGGGAAATCCTCGAACTGGAGGCGCCATTTCGAGGTGTCGATATGGAGCGAGGCATAGGCGGCCGAGCGGCCGTTGGCGTTGTTGTAGGCCCAGTTGCCGCCGATCCTGTCCGACAGTTCGAACCAGTCGAAGGGGATGCCTTCGTCCTTCAGCCGCTTGGCGGTGGTGAAGCCGGAACAGCCGGCGCCGATGATGAGGACCCTGGATTCTGCATGTGCCATGCCCGGCAGGATGATCAGTTCGGTGGCCCCGCGAAACCGGCAGACTTGGGAGTGCGGCGCGCGATCATCAGCCCCGCAATCGTGAGGCAGGCGGCAAGGCCGGTGGCGATCCAGAGCGCGCCCGAGGCAAAGCGCAGCCAGGCAAAGGCCCCCAGCATGCCGCCGGTGACGAGGCCAGCCCACAGCAGCAGCCAGGGTATCCATTCCCAGCGCGGGCCGCCCGAAAGCGCATCCGCCAGCCGGCTGCCGATGCGCACCAGCGTGCCCGTCATGTAGGTGAGGCCGACGGCGACTTCGCCGTTGCGCTGGAACACCATGTTTTCCGCCCCCATCGCGAATGCGACGAACAGGAAGGCGCCGGGCGCCGCGCCGGGCTGATGCAGAAGCGCGCCCAGCGCGAGCGCGAGCGTGACGAGCAACAGCACGGCGGGCTTGCGCCAGCGGCCGGCGCTGCGGGCGAGGAGCGAGGCCGAGGCGACGCCGGCGACGAAGGCGGCGACAAGGCTGGCGGCGATCGCGGCGGCCGCGCCTTCGCTGGCGAGGCCGACGCCGACGCGGGTGCTGTTCCCGCTCATGAAGGAGACGAAGAAGCCGCCCATGCCGAGGAAGCCGACGGCATCGGTGAAGCCCGCGAGGGCGGACAGGCTGGCGGCGAGGGCCTGGGCCGGGCGATCGAGCGACTGCATGGGCGGCAGACTAAAATCCTGCCCCGAAAATGGAAGCGGGCCGCCCCTCTTGCGAAGGACGGCCCGTTCCGAGCCCTTTGGCGCGACCCAAAGGCTGTCAGTTGTTCATTCTGCGACCCGACCGGTCCTGCGACGACGGCCGCTTGCGGTGAGACCGATCATCGTTGCGCCCATGACGAGCATCAGCCAGCTGGCGGGATCCGGCGCGATGCCGGAGGCTGCCAGAGCGGGCGTTGCGAGCCCGGTGGCGGCCAGTGCTGCGATGATCGATGTCCTCATTGCCGTTCGACCCCTTGTTCTTGATTATGGGTTCTTGACGTTCGCGACCCGGTGTTCCGGTGAAGCTTGCAGCCCCTCATTAACCCAAAATCAGGTGAGCGGCTGTTAACCTTTGTGACATGCGCCGCCAGAGGCTGCGCGGTAACCGGTGCCAAAGACGCGCCATGTGCCTGCGTCCGCGCCGGGGGCGCTGGCGGGCCGTTGCTATTCGGCGGCGAACGGGAGCTGGCGGCCGAGGCCGAGCGCGGGAAGCGCGGGTTCCAGCGCGGCCAGCACATCCGCGATGAGGGCAGCGAGCGGCTGGAAGCCGCCATGGGGGCGCAGCGTGGCGGTGTCCATGTAGAGCGTGCGATCGAATTCCAGCTGCACGCAGTGGATGCCCCCGTCCGGGGCGGCATGGCGTTCCGTGGTGTGGCCGCCCGCATAGGGGGCGTTTCGCGCCACCTTCAGCCCGCGCGCCGTGAAGGCGGCCTCCAGCCAGCCCACAAGTTGCGGCGCTGCGCTGCGGCCGTGGCGGTCGCCCAGCACCAGCGTGGCGGGATGATCCCCATCCAGCCGGGGCATGGAATGGACATCGAGCAGCAGGGCATGGCCGTGGCGGGCGGCGGCCTGGGCCAGCCCCTGCCCGATGGCGCGGTGCCAGGGGCGGTGCAGCCGTTCGATGCGGGCCGCGCCGGTTTCGGCGGGCAGGCGCGCCAGGTGGATCGGCTGGTTCGGGGCGGCGACGCGCGGGAACAGGCCATAGCCGCGCCGGACCCGGTCGGAGATGTTTGGGGTGCCGGTGACGGCGCCTGCGAACATCGACGGATCCAGTTCATCTTCCGCGCGGTTCAGATCGATGACGGTGCGGCTGTGCGTTGCTTCCAGAAGCGGCAGGCCGGTGGCAGTCGCAGGGCCGAGCAGCGCGCCGACATGGGCGTCCTCTATGCGGCGGAGCGCATGGGTATCGAGCCGGCTGTTGGCGAGGAAATCCGCCGGGAGATGGGTGCCGCTGTGGGGGGAGGCGAGGAGGATGGGGCGCGTGCCGTCGAGCCGGCCGGTGAGGCTGTAGGGGGCCGGCCCGTCGCTCATATTGTGAAGGATTCTCCGCAGCCGCAGCTGCCCTTGGCGTTGGGGTTATTGAAGACGAAGCCTGCGGTGAAATCATCCTCCACCCAGTCCATCACGGAGCCGATGAGATAGAGGAGCGAGCCGCCATCGACAAAGAGCGTGCCGGACGGGGTTTCGACCGCTTCGTCGCCTGCCCTGGGGGTTTCGACATAGTCGATGGAATAGGCGAGGCCGGAACAGCCGCGCTTCGGGGTGGAGAGGCGGACGCCCGCGACCGGGCCGGGGGCCCTGGCGATCAGGTCCGCGATGCGCCGGACGGCGTTGTCCGTCAGCGTGATGGGCGCGGGGCGCGGGCGGCGGGTGAGGCTTTGCGTCGTCATAGCATTCCAAGCTCCAGCCGTGCTTCGTCGGACATGTTGGCCGGGTTCCAGGGCGGATCCCACACCAAGTTCACATCGCAGGTGGCGACACCGGGCACGGCCATCACCCGCAGTTCGACTTCGCCGGGCATGGACTCGGCGACGGGGCAGTGCGGGGTCGTCAGCGTCATGGTGACGGTGACATGGCCTTCATCGATGTCGACGCCATAGATGAGGCCGAGATCATAGATGTTCACCGGGATTTCCGGATCAAAGATGTCGCGCAGGGCGGCGATCACCTGGTCTTTCAGGCTCTCGCCCTCCAGCGCCTGCGCGACAGGGGCGCGTTCGGTGAGGAAGCCATCCAGATAGTCGCGCTGGCGCGGTTGTTCTCCGGGCGGGGGCGCCTTGGGCACCGGCGGCGCTTCTTCCACCAGTTCCACCTCGAACCGGCGGATTTCGGGTTGGTCGGTCATCCGAAGATCCTCATCGTGCGTTCGATGCCCTTCACCAGCAGCGCCACATCGGCTTCGCTGCTGTGGGCGGAAAAGCTGGCGCGGGCGGTGGCCGGCACGCCCAGCCAGCGCATCAGCGGCTGGGCGCAGTGATGGCCGGCGCGGATGGCGACGCCGCCTTCATCCAGGATGGTGGCGACATCATGGGGGTGGATGTCGCCCACGGCGAAGCTGAGGATGCCGGCGGTCTCCTCCGGCCCGAACAGGCGCAGGTTGTTCAGCCGCGCGAGTTCGGCGCGGGCAATCGCGGTGAGCGCGCGTTCATGCGCGTCGATCGCCTCGATGCCGATATCTTCCACCCAGCGGATGGCGGCGTGGAGGCCGACGGCGCCCGCGATGTGCGGCGTGCCGGCTTCGAAGCGCTGAGGGGCATCGGCATAGGTGACGCGTTCGAAGCGAACCTCGTCGATCATGGCGCCGCCGCCTTGCCAGGGGGGCATGGCATCGAGGATGGGCTTTTTCACCCACAGCACGCCGATGCCGGTGGGGCCATAGAGCTTGTGGGCAGAGAAGCAGTAGAAATCGGCCCCCAGCGCCTGCACATCGACCTTCAGGCGGGGGGCCGCCTGGCAGCCATCCACCAGCAGTTTCGCGCCCGCCGCATGGGCGGCGTCGGCGATCCGCGCCACATCGGCGACGGAGCCGAGCACGTTGGAGACATGGGCGATGGCGACCAGCTTCGTGGCGGGGGTGATGAGGGCGATGAGCGCCGCTTCGTCGATCCGGCCATCCGGCGTGAGCGGGGCGACATCGATTTCGGCGCCGGTGCGATCGGCCAGCATGCGCCAGGGCACGATATTGGCGTGATGTTCCAGCTGGGTCAGCAGGATGCGGTCGCCGGCGCCGATGTTGGCATCGCCCCAGCTGTTGGCGACGAGGTTGATCGCCTCGGTTGCGCCGCGCACGAAGATGGTTTCGTCGACACGGCCGTTCAGGAAACGGGCTGCCGCTTCGCGCGCGGCCTCATAGGCCTCTGTCATATGGGCGGAGCGGGCATAGACGCCGCGATGCACGGTGGCATAGTCGCGGGCGTAGGCGTTGGTGATCGCCTCGATCACCGGGCGCGGCTTTTGCGCGGTGGCGGCGGCATCCAGATAGGCCCAGCCTTCGGGCAGGGCGGGGAATTCGCCGCGCAGGTCGAGCAGGCGGGGCGCGGTGGCAAAATGGGCGGCGAGCGGCTTCATGCCCGCGCCTCCAGCCATTGGCTGGTTTCGGCTTCCAGCGCCTCGCTGTCGGCAAGACCAGAAAGCGCGTCCGCCACGAAGGCGCGGGTCAGCAGCGCCTGCGCCTCGGCCCGGGGGATGCCGCGCGATTCGAGGTAGAAGAGCGCGGCCTTGTCCAGCTCGCCCACGGTGCAGCCATGGGCGCACTTCACATCGTCTGCGAAGATTTCCAGTTCCGGCTTCAGGTTCGCGGTGGCGGTGCGCTTCAGCACCAGCGCGCGGGCGGATTGTTCGGCATCCGTCTGTTGCGCATCGCGGGCGACGACGATACGGCCGAGATAGGTGCCCGTCGCGCGATCATCGACGACGAGGCGGACCCGCTGGCGGCTTTCGGCACCCGGCTCCTCGTGGCGGATATCGGTGACGAGTTCCTGCACGGCCTCTCCGTCGGCGAGCAGGATGCCGCCGAGGTCGAGCGACGCGCCCGCCTTCAGATGCGCCGTCACCGCGATGCGGGCATAGGCGGGGGCGCGCGCGAGCAGCACGAGGGTGAGCGACGCGCCCGGCGCCAGTTCGACATGCAGGTCGTGGATGCCGCCTTCGGTGACGCGCACAACCTCTTCCCGGCTCTCGCCAGTGGGCACCGGGATGAGCCGCGCTGGCGGCGGCGGCCACAGCGCTTCCACCGCCTTCAGGTCGGCATAGCGCCAGGCTTCCTGCTTGCGGGTGGGCAGCGCCGTCATGCGGCAAGGCCCTCATAGCCCTGCGCTTCGAGGCGCAGCGCGAGATCGGGGCCGCCGGTTTCGACGATGCGGCCACCCGCCAGCACATGCACGACATCGGGTTTCACATGATCGAGCAGGCGCTGATAATGGGTGATCAGCAGCACGGCGCGGTCTTCGCGGCGGAAGCGGTTGATGCCTTCGGAAACGATCCTGAGCGCGTCGATGTCGAGGCCGCTGTCTGTCTCGTCGAGGAGCGCGAACTTCGGTTCGAGGATGCCCAGCTGAAAGGCTTCGTTGCGCTTCTTCTCGCCGCCGGAAAAGCCGACGTTCACGCCGCGCTTCAGCATCTCCATGTCGAGGCCGAGGACGGCGGCTTCCGCGCGCACGCGCTTCATGAAATCGGCGGCGGAGATTTCGGGCTCGCCGCGCAGTTTGCGCTGCGCGTTGAGCGCGGTGCGCAGGAAGAGGAGGTTCGAGACGCCGGGGATTTCGACCGGATACTGGAAGCCGAGGAACAGGCCGGCGGCGGCGCGTTCGTGCGGCTCCAGCGCGAGCAGGTCGCGGCCCTCGAAGGTGGCAGACCCTTGCGTCACCTCATAGCCTTCGCGGCCCGCCAGCACATGGGCGAGCGTGGACTTGCCCGCACCGTTCGGCCCCATGATGGCCGCGACTTCGCCCGCCTTCACGGACAGGGTGAGACCCTTCAGGATCTCGCGCGTGCCGACGGTGGCGTGGAGGTTTTTGATTTCAAGCATCAAGAGGCTTCCAGAAGCCCCGCCCCTTCAGGGGAGGGGTTGGGGTGGGCGCGTAGCGCGGGAGGCAATGTCTGCACGGCAAGGGCAGCCGAAATGGCATGCAGGACGCCGTCCATGTTCCGAAGCACGTCAACATTGCTGAAACGCAGGGTGCGATACCCTTGCGCCAGCAGCCTCGTATCGCGGGCAGCATCCTTTGCGGCGTCGTGCGTGTGGCCGTCGATCTCCACGATCAGCCTGGCGGCAGGGCAGAGGAAGTCCGCAATGAACGGCCCGATGGCTGCCTGGCGGCGGAACTTGCAGCCTTTAAGCTGGCTGCGGGAGAGTCTGGCCCACAACCGCGCTTCAGGCTCGGTCGGCGTATTTCGCATCCGGCGGGCATGATGGTGCAGGGTGTCGATCCCGGATTTGGGGATTCCCCATGTCTTTCCGCGTCCGCGCAGGGGTTCGGCGGGCTGGTCGGCCACACCCCCATTGTCGGCCCCACCCCAACCCCTCCCCTGAAGGGGAGGGGCTTGATGCCTCCCCTCCCCTTCAGGGGAGGGGTTGGGGGTGGGGGCGCCTGGCGGCGCGGGATGCACAGGCCTCATCCCACGCTCCCCTCAAGCGAAATCCCCAGCAGCTTCTGGGCTTCGACGGCGAATTCCATGGGGAGCTGCTGCAGCACTTCGCGGCAGAAGCCGTTGACGATGAGGGCGACGGCCTCTTCGCCGGAGAGGCCGCGTTGCATGGCGTAGAACTTCTGGTCCTCGCTGATCTTGCTGGTGGTGGCCTCATGCTCGATCTGCGCGCTGGGGTTCTTCACCTCGATATAGGGGATGGTGTGCGCGCCGCATCTGTCCCCGATGAGGAGGCTGTCGCACTGGGTGAAGTTGCGGGCGTTTTCCGCGCTTGGCCCCACCTTCACCAGACCGCGATAGGTGCTGTCGGACCGGCCGGCGGAAATGCCCTTGGCCACGATGGTGGAGCGGCTGCCCCTGCCCAGATGGATCATCTTGGTGCCGGTGTCGGCCTGCTGGTAGTTGTTGGTGACGGCGACCGAGTAGAACTCGCCCACCGAATCCTCGCCCATCAGCACGCAGCTCGGGTATTTCCAGGTGATGGCGCTGCCGGTTTCCACCTGCGTCCAGCTCACCTTGCTTCGCGCCCCGCGGCACAGCGCGCGCTTCGTCACGAAATTGTAGATGCCGCCCTTGCCGTCCTTGTCGCCGGGATACCAGTTCTGGACGGTGGAATATTTGATCTCGGCATCGGCCTCCGCCACCAGCTCCACGACGGCGGCGTGCAGCTGGTTCTCGTCGCGCATGGGGGCGGTGCAGCCTTCGAGGTAGCTGACATAGCTGCCCTCTTCGGCCACGATCAGCGTGCGTTCGAACTGGCCGGTGTTTTCCGCGTTGATGCGGAAATAGGTGGACAGCTCCATCGGGCAGCGGACGCCCTTTGGCACCAGCACGAAGGTGCCGTCTGAGAACACGGCCGCATTCAGGCAGGCGAAATAGTTGTCGCGCACGGGGACGACGGAGCCGAGGTGCTTGCGGATGAGATCCGGATATTCGCGGATGGCTTCCGAAATCGACAGGAAGATGACGCCCGCGCGCTTCAGCTCCTCGCGGAAGGTGGTGGCGACGGAAACGCTGTCGAACACGGCGTCCACCGCGACCTTGCGCGCGCCCTCGACCCCGGCCAGCACCTTCTGCTCCTCGATCGGGATGCCGAGCTTTTCATAGGTGCGGCGGATTTCCGGATCCAGCTCGTCCAGGCTCGCCAGCGTCGGCTTCGCCTTGGGCGCGGCGTAGTAATAGGCGTCCTGATAGTCGATCGGCGGGATCTTCAGTTTCGCCCAGTCCGGCTCAACCATGGTCAGCCAGATGCGATAGGCCTTCAGCCGCCATTCCAGCATCCATTCCGGTTCGTTCTTCTTCGCCGAAATGAAGCGGACGGTATCCTCGCTGAGGCCCTTGGGGGCGAAATCCTGCTCGATGTCGGTCGCGAAACCCCATTTGTAGGTGGAGAGTTCATCGACCGCTGCGGCGGCTTCGGCGTTCCGGGGCTCGGTGGCCGTGTTCGTCATGCGAAATGCCTTTCGGCGGGCGCGAGTTCGGCGAGGCTGACGCCTTCGAGCGCGGACTTCACGGCGCGGTTGACCGGCGCCCAGTGCGGGCGGACGGCGCAGTTGGAGGAGAGATCGCAGCAGCTGGCGCCGGGCTGCCCGCAATGGGTGAGCGCGATGGGGCCATCGATCGCCTCCACGATGTCGGCAAGGCTGATCTGCGGCGCGGGGCGGGCGAGCGAGAAGCCGCCCGCGACGCCGCGCTGCGACGTGAGCAGGCCGGACCGGCCCAGCTGGCCCATCAGCTTGGCGACGGTGGGGGCGGGAATGCCTGTCAGCTGGGCGACCTGCGCGGCGGACGTGAGCCGCCCTTCGGCGGCCGCGCGGGCGGCTGCCGTCATCACGACGACCCCATAATCGGCAAGGTTGGACAGGCGCAGCATGAACTCGAATCGATTTAAGACCGGATTTGTCCGGTTTAGATGGGTTGCCCGCCCGGCGCAATCAAGGGGTTGGGCCGGGCGGGCC
>NZ_JAYRCW010000019.1:13355-30033 GCF_041909755.1 Sandaracinobacter sp. | reverse complement strand
TCGGCGGGGCGGACATGCCGGTCGTCGTTTCGATGCTGAACAGCTATTCCGGCTGGGCGGCGGCGGCCATGGGTTTCACGCTGCAGAACACGGCGATGATCATCACAGGCGCACTGGTGGGATCGTCGGGCGCGATCCTGTCCTACATCATGTGCAAGGCGATGAACCGCAGCTTCATCTCGGTGATCGCCGGCGGCTTCGGGGCGGAGGCGGCTGCCTCGGGCGGTGCCGCCAAGACCGATCGTCCGTGGAAGCGCGGCAGCGCCGACGATGCGGCCTTCATCATGAAGAATGCCGAGAAGATCATCATCGTGCCCGGTTACGGCATGGCGGTTTCCCAGGCGCAACATACGCTGCGCGAGATGGCGGACACGCTGAAGAAGGAGGGGGTGGAGGTGAAATATGCCATCCACCCGGTGGCGGGGCGGATGCCGGGGCACATGAACGTGCTGCTGGCCGAAGCGAATGTGCCCTATGACGAGGTGTTCGAGCTGGAGGACATCAACAGCGAGTTCGCGCAGGCCGATGTCGCCTTCGTGATCGGCGCCAACGATGTGACGAACCCGGCCGCGCAGACGGACAAGTCCAGCCCCATCTATGGCATGCCCGTGCTGGAGGTGTGGAAGGCAAAGACCGTGCTGTTCGTGAAGCGGAGCATGGGCGGCGTCGGCTATGCCGGGGTGGACAATGACGTGTTCTACATGGACAACACCATGATGTTGCTGGGGGATGCGAAGAAGATGACGGATGAGATCGTGAAAGCCCTGGCGCATTGAGCCATGGCGGGAGCGACCTGAACCGCGCGCGAAATCGGCCAGGGACATCGTTCGTGAAGCCTGTCATCCTTCTCGCTGCGGCGCTCGCCCTGGCTGCCCCGGCCTTCGCGCAGGGTGCGCAATCCTCGTCGTCCATCGATACCGATGTGGCGGATCTGAAGCCCGGGCAGTTCATCTGGAACGGCGACCTTGCGCCTGAAGGCCCGATGACGGTGATCGTGCATCTGCCGACACAGCGGGCGTTCGTGTATCGCAATGGCGTGCGCATCGGGGTGACGACGGTTTCCACGGGAAAGGCCGGACACAAGACGCCGACGGGCATCTTCACGATCCTGCAGAAGAACAAGGATCACAAGTCCAACCTCTATAACAACGCGCCCATGCCTTACATGCAGCGGCTGACATGGGACGGCATCGCCCTGCACGCCGGCAACCTGCCCGGCTATCCGGCGAGCCACGGCTGCATCCGCATGCCGATGGCGTTTTCGAAGCAACTGTTCGAGGCATCGTCCATGGGGATGACGGTTGTGGTGACCGACAGGGAGGTGACCCCGGAAGTCGCCGACACCAACGCCTTCCTTGCGCCCGTCACGCCGAAGGGGGTGGCCGACGATCCCAGCCTGCGGCGGCTTTCGAAGGAGGAGAACTGGCGCTGGACGCCGGAGAAGGCCCCTTCCGGCCCGGTCACCATCGTGCTGTCGACCGACAATGAACGGGTGATCGTGTTCCGCAACGGGGTGGAGATCGGCCGCAGCAAGGTGCAGATCGCGGACGGCTTCGAGATCGGCACGCGCGCGCTGCAATATGCAGGCGCCAACCCGGATGGCACCAGCCGATGGATCTATATTCCACTGCCTGGCTATCAGGCGGAAAAGGGCCAGATCGACGAGCGGACCGCGATGCAGGCGATCAGCCTGCCGGAGGATTTCAACCGGCTGGTCCGTTCCGTGATCGGGCCTGGCACCACCGTTCTTGCGACGCATGGCGGGTTGAATGGCGGGGCGGCGGGCAGATCCACGACCGTGATCGCCACCGACCCCTGATTTCCTCCCGAAAAGGCGAGCCTCCCGGCTTGACCGGGATCAAGGCCGCCGCCCGCCATGGGCGCACTATCCCCGACAACAAGATCGGGAGAGGCAGGACATGGCAACCCAGGTGAAGGAACGACCCGCTGGTTCGGCGGCCGTTGCGGATTTCGATGTGCTGATCGTAGGCGCCGGGATTTCCGGAATTGGCGCCGCCTGGCATTTGCAGAAACAGGCGCCGGATCGCAGCTTCGTGATCCTCGAATCGAAGGACACGTTCGGCGGCACCTGGGAGACGCACAAATATCCAGGCATCCGGTCCGATTCCGATCTCTACACGTTCGGCTATCGCTTCAAGCCGTGGGTGGGTCCGCCGATCGCCTCGGCGGCTGAAATCCTGAAATATATGGGCGAGGTGATCAACGAAAACGGCATCGACGGCCATATCCGCTATGGTCACCGGATCGAGCGCGCGAGCTGGTCGGATGCGGATCGCAGCTGGACCGTGAGCGGCACGGCCGATGGCAAGCCCTTCACCGTGACCGCCAACTTCCTGTGGATGTGCCAGGGCTATTACCGGCACGAGAAGGGCTATACGCCCGAATGGCCCGGCATGGAGAGCTTCAAGGGCCCCATCATCCATCCCCAGACATGGCCCGAAAATCTGGACCTGAAGGGCAAGAAGGTGGTGGTGATCGGTTCCGGCGCGACGGCGGCGACGCTGGTGCCCGCGATCGCGGACAGCTGCGCCCATGTGACGCTGCTGCAGCGGTCGCCCACCTGGTTCTTCCCCAGCCCGAACGCCAACGAGCTGGCCGATACGCTGCGGCAGCTGGAGATCGACGAAAACTGGATCCACGAGATCGTGCGCCGCAAGATCCTGCACGATCATGGCGAGATGACCCGCCGGGCGATGGAAGAGCCGGAAGGCGTGAAGGCGGAGCTGCTGGAAGCGGCGCGCATGTTCCTGCCGCCCGACTTCGACATCGCAAAGCACTTCACTCCCAGCTATCGCCCCTGGCAGCAGCGCGTGGCCTTCCTGCCGGATGGCGACCTGTTCCAGGGCATCGCCGCCGGCAAGGCGAGCGTGGTGACCGACCATATTGAGCGCTTCACCGAAAAGGGGATCCTGCTGAAATCCGGCGAGGAGCTGGAAGCCGACGTGATCATCACGGCGACCGGGTTCAACCTGTGCATCACCGGCGACATCGATTTCGTGGTGAACGGCAAGCCCGTGAACTTCGCCGATACGATTACCTATCGCGGCATGATGTTCACCGGCGTGCCGAACCTGGTGTGGGTGATGGGCTATTTCCGCGCCAGCTGGACCCTCCGCGTCGATCTTCTGGGGGATTTCGTGGCGAAGCTGCTGCAGACCATGAAGGCGAAGGGGGCGACCCGCGTGGAAGTGGCGCTGCGTCCGGAAGACAAGGGAATGCCGCTGCTGCCCTGGATGGACCCGGACAACTTCAATCCCGGCTATCTGATGCGCGGCATGCACCTGCTGCCCAAGCGCGGCGACAAGCCGGAATGGATGCACAACCAGGATTATTATGCCGAGCGCAACGAGATTCCGGCGATCGATCTGGAAGGGGCGGAATTCCGCTACAGCTAGGCCCGGAAACCTTAACCGCCCCGGCGTTGTCGGAATATCTTACATTTCCGGACGGAAATGTGGCTGGCGGCACAGGCGAAGGGCGAATGGCACGGTTCTTGCCAAACATTGCGGTGAAGCAATATTTGGAAAGCCAAACCGATGTTCATTCGCCCGATCGCGGGGCTGTTCGCCCTGTCGCTGGCCGGGGCCGCGCAGGCTGCAACCCCGCTCACGCTGGATACCGCTGCCCTGTCGACGATGCTGCTGTTGGCGGCGGCCGGAACCGGCGTTGTGGTGTTCGCAATGCAGGAACGTCAGCGGGAGGACAAATCGCAGCCGGCGCCTGTCCGGCTGAGGAAGTCCATCCGTCGCTACAATCAGCCCTGACCCCTCAGCCGCGAACGAAGCAGCCGAACCCGGCGCGCACCACGACCCCGACGGTTTCCGGATCGAGATCCCGCTTCAGCAGGTCCATCACCTGCCGTTGCGTCATCTTCGATGGCGAGGTGTTCATCAGCTTGGACACCCGCTGAAGCGACCGCAACTGACTGACGGACAGTTCCTTGCCCATCGGCTCGGCCATGCAGCTCGCCATGGGGTCGCTCAGCCCGGCGTCCATCAGCGCGGACCTGACCTGCGCCTCCTTCGTGGTGGCGCAGGCGGTGACCAGCAGGGGCAGGACGGCGGAAACGAGGATCTTGCGCATCAGCCGCCATTAGCGCCGGTGCGGGCCCGCGCGCAATCCGCCGCCATCCGGCCCACCGCCTGCAGCGTTTCGGGATCGACATGCGCCCGGATGTTGTCGATCACGTCGCCCACCGGCATTTCGCGGATCGGCTGTTGCAGGGAGCCGGCGGCGCGTTGCAGCGAGCGGAGCTGGCTGATGGACAGGTTGCGGCTGGCCTGACGGGCGAGACACCGCGCATCCTCCTGCGTGAAGCCCACATCGGTCAGCGCAGAGTTGACTTCACGCTGCTTGATCGCCGTTACGCACCCCGGAAGCCCGATCGCCAGCACCGATACCACCGCAATTGCCCTGATGTTCACGCCATTTGCCTTTCATTTGCCTGCTTCGGCCCCTAAGGCCTGCGGCGGTAAATGCACATGACTTCGCTGCCCCCCGCAAGCCATTTTCGCCCCCTTCACCTGAAGTTGATGATGGGGACGCTGAACGCGGCCTGGTCGCACGGGCTGTCCCAGCCTGTCGATCTTTGCCCCGAACGGCTGCGCGCCATGGCGGAAGCGGACACGGGGCTGAGCCGCGACAGCCATGACAGGGATGTCTTCGAAGCCCAGCTCTCCCTGCTGCTGCCCGCCCTGCACGAAGAGGCGCGGCTGACGGACTTCGGGCGGCTCGTCTCGCACGGGTCGCTGCTGAAGGTGATGAAGGAACGGCTGTGGATGGATGCGATCCTGGCCGATCATCCCGAAATCGAACGGATCGAGCTGGCGCCGCCCATCTTCGTGGTCGGGTCCATGCGATCCGGCACGACACGGATCCAGCGCCTGCTGGCCGGCGATCCGGGCTTCAATGCGCTGCGCTTCTTCGAGGCGCAGGCGCCCGTGCCTTCGCCGCGATGCTTCCGTGCGCGCAGCCGTGGGCGGGCCGATCCGCGCATCCTGCAATCCCGGCTCATCCTGGGGCTTCTGGCATCGATCAATCCGGCCATCCTGAAGGTTCACCCCACTGGGCCGCTGGAGGTGGACGAGGAACTGGGCTTGCTGGACCAATCCCTGTCCAGCGCGATGATCGAAGCCCAGCGCAGGGTGCCGTCCTTCGCACGCCACTGCGAGGCGACGGACCAGACGCCGGCCTATCGCCGCATGCTGCTGCTGCTGAAGCTGAGGACCTGGTTTGAAGGCGCGGACCCGTCGAAGCCCTATGTGCTGAAGACGCCGCAGCACATGCAGGATATTGTCGCGCTGCATGCCGTGTTCCCGGATTCTCCCCTGTTGTTCCTGCACCGCGATCCGGTGCAGCTGGTCGCCTCTGGCGCCAGCCTCGCCTGGAACCAGATGGTCATCCAGTCAGATGATGTGGACCCGCACTGGATCGGGCGGGAATGGCTGCACAAGACCGGCCACAGGCTGGCGACCGTTTCGGCGGTGCGGGCGCAGATCCCTGCGCGGCTTCAGTTCGACCTGACCTATGGCGAGGTGAACGCCGACTGGCGGGCGGCCATCGCCCGGACCTATGCGTTCCTCGGGCGGGATCTGACGCCTGCGACACTTGCCGCCATGACCCGCTATGTCGAGCGGGCCGCGCGTGACCATCGGTTTGCCAGCCACCGCTATCGGCTGGAGGATTTCGGCCTGCACCCGGGCGAGGTGCAGGAGCAACTGTCGCGCTGGAGCGTGGAGGCGGAGCCGATTGCGGCTTAGAGCAGGCCTCGCTGCGTTCGGCCTGATGCTGGCGGCCCCGGCCTGCGCTGGCGGATCGCCGGTTCTCGGTGGGATCGAAGTTCCGGCCTATGGAATCGTGGCGGTCGACCGGGCGGGCGGGCGCATGGCCCGGGCGGAGGGGGCCGCGGAACTGTCGGCCGATGGCCGAACGCAGAGGCCCTTCACCAGTGCGACGCCCGTGCGGATTGCATCAGTTTCGAAGCTGGTGGTTGCACTGGCGTTGCACCGGCTTGCGGATGCGGGGCGCATCGATCTGGATGCAGATGTCTCCCGCTATCTCGGGTGGCGGCTTCGCAACCCGGATTTCCCGGATAGCCCGATCAGCATCCGGCAGATGATGCGGCATGAAAGCTCGCTGTCGGATACAGGCGGGTATTTCGTTCCGCTGGGAGAGCGGCTGCGCGACCTGGTGGGGCCGGCGAGCTTTTCGAAGCGGAAGCCCGGCGCCGGGTTCGACTATGCCAATCTGAACCAGGCGATCCTGGGCGAAGTCGTCGAAGCGGTGACCGGAGAGCGGTTCGACAGGGCCGCCAGGCGGCTGGTGCTGGAGCCGCTGGGCATCGATGCCTGCTACAACTGGTCCGGCTGTACGGAGGCGACGGTGCGGGCCGGGGCGGTGCTGTACCGGAAGGCGCCATCCGACGCCGGGCCATGGGACGCAGCCGGACCGTGGATCGCGCAGATCGACGACAGGCGGCCGCCCGAAGCCTGCACCGTACGGCTTCCCGAAGGAGGGCACTGCGACATCAGATCCTATGTGCCCGGCACCAATGGCGGTTTGTTCAGCCCGCAGGGCGGGTTGCGCATTTCGCTGGACGACCTTGCACGCCTGGGGCTGGCGCTGCTGCGCGACGACCCCTTCCTGAAGCCCGCCACGCGCGCCAGCCTGTTCCGTGCCGTCCGCGTGAAGGCCGTGGGGGAGGGCGAGGAAACCGACCCGGGGCTGATGCAATTCTGGTCTGAAGGGGGGCTGCACTGCCTGTCGGGAACGGGGCTTGCCGGGGGGGATCAGCCGCTCAGCCCCGAACCGCTGACGGGGTGCGGCCATCTGGGCGACGCCTATGGGCTGGAATCCGCGCTGATCGTGGATCCGCGGGCCGGCACGTCGGTCGCATGGGCCTTCACCGGCGTGTCCGCGCCCCCGCCCGCGGGGCGCCGAAGCCGTTTTTCCGCGCCGCAGGAAGAACTGGCGGCGATGGCCGCCGGATGGTTGTAGCAACGGAATGTCAACGGAAATTAACTGAATTTCCGTAACTTAACTGTCTTTCACAGTTTCGGGCACAGCCTGCGCCTGCGATGGGTGACGAAGGGGCCATGGAGGGCATGGCTCCCCGAAACAGGGGCTATTTTCATGCGTACAATCCTTGCTGCCGCAGTTGCGGCTGCAATTGCCGTTCCCGCGTCCGCCGCAGTGGTGACGTTCGAGAACATCAAGGGCACCTGGTCCGACCCGATCGGCGGGGACGATATCTCGTACAGCGGCAACGGAACGGGAAACGCAAAGATCCGCTGGGGCGATGTCGGCCACAATGATCCGCAATCCGGTTACGACTTCAAGGCGATCTCCATTCCCGGCCTGACCGTTCTGCCGCCCAGCGGCTCGGCCGTCGCCAACATCGCGGAGTTCCGGCACCAGAACTACCCGATCGGTGCGGGTTCCGGCATTTCCGGCGTGACGCTGACGTTCAACACCGATGTGAAGCTGGATGGAGCGTTCCTGAAGAATGTGAGCTTCGTCTATAACTTCAGCCACACCGAAACCCCGAATTCCGCGAACCCCTGCGCATTCGGCGGCGCCAACAACCAGGGCGTGAACAGCAATGGCTGCGCCGACAGGGTGCTGGTGAACTTCAACAGCCAGTCCGACTTCTTCGAGATCGGCGGCCTGAAATACGCCCTCGATGTCGTGGGCTTCCTGGTGGGCGACGATCCGGCCACGGCCTTCCTCACCAAGGAAGAAAGGTCGAACAAGGCCTATCTGCAAGGCAAGGTCGTTCTGTACAGCGACGCCGTGGAAGGCGTTCCCGAGCCGGCGACCTGGGCCATGCTGATCATGGGCTTCGGACTGGTCGGCGTGGCGGCCCGCCGTCGCAACGGTCAGGCTATGGTCGCCAGCTAGTCGTTCCCAGCCGACGACCTGGACGGGAAGGCCGAAGCGGTTGCGCTTCGGCCTTCATCTTTTTTTCCTCCGCGCGGGCGGGGCCGGCACAACCCGGCTTACCTTGATGCCCTGCCGTTCGAGATCCTCGATCAGGCTGCCCTTTCCGGCCATGTGCCCGGCCCCGACGGCGATGAACATCGGCCCGGCATCGGCCTTCATCTGCTTCGCGATCCAGTCTGCCCAGCGGGCATTCCGGTCCTCCACCAGCATGCGCTTCAGCATGGGGGATCGTTCGAAATCGGAATTCACCCTGTCGGCCAGCGCATCGGTGTTGCCCAGCAGCCAGTCCCCGATCAGCAGCGACATCCGGCCCCGGGAATTGTCCAGTTCCGACAGCGACGACACCAGCAGCAGCTGCTGGTCCGCTTCGGAAAGGGCGTCGAAGTTGATCAGCTGTTCCTCGGCCGTTTCGAGCGCCGTGATCGGAATGCCCTTCATCCGGGCCCGCTCTGTCAGCACGGCCTCCACCCCGATCCGGGGGTCGACGCCGTCCGCCATCGCCTGAAGATTGGAGAGCGTGAGCGCGACGAACCAGGTTTTCGTCCAGTCCAGCGGGCCGGGCTTCAGCCGATCCAGCGCCCGGTTGAGCGTGGGCAGCCATTCGGCCGGCACCCGATCAGGCAGCGGACGTGCAGCCGGCAGCCGGGTCAGCTTCAGGATCACCGGCATCATGGCGGCGGAGTTGTCCGGCACTTCCGTTTCCAGCACCAGCCGCGTGGATTGATCCAGCGCGGAAACCACATGCGGCCTGAACCAGTCCACCCCGCGCGGCAGGGCGTGAACGGTTCCGAACAGGTAGGCGCGGGATTTGCCCAGCTCCAGTTGCCACAGCGCCGGCACTTCCGGCTTCGGTGGCGGTGCCTTCTGCGCCTGGGCAAGACCGGCCGGCAGGATCAGCAGCGAAAGGCAGACCAGCGCCTGCCGGATGATTCTTATCATCCCGCCTTTTTGGGCCAGTAGCGATCCTTCACAAGCCGCTTGTAGAGCTTGCCCGTGTCGTGCCGGGGCAGCTCCGGGTCGAAATCCACCGACCGGGGGCATTTGATGTGGCTGAGGTGGGCGCGGGCGAACTCGATCAGCTCGGCGGCGAGATCCGGCCCGGCGTCGGCCCAGTCCCGCGGCTGCACCACGGCCTTCACTTCCTCGCCCAGTTCCTCGTTTGGCACGCCGATCACCGCCACGTCGGCGACCTTGGGGTGCATGACCAGGATGTTCTCGGTTTCCTGCGGATAGACGTTCACGCCGCCGGAAATGATCATGTAGCTGGATCGATCGGTGAGGAAGAGATAGCCGTCTGCATCGACATAGCCGATGTCGCCGAATGTGGCGCCATGCTCGTTCTGGCTTTCGGCCGTCTTTTCCGGGGCGTTGTGATAGGAAATCGGCGGACCGCCGTGGAAATAGATGCGGCCTTCCCGTCCGGGCGGCAGGATATTGCCCTCGTCATCCAGGATGCGGATCTCGCCCAGCAGGCTCTTGCCCACGGAGCCCTTCCTGCTCATCCATTCGTCCGAGCTGATGGCGGTGAAGCCCGATCCTTCGGTGGCGGAATAATATTCGAAGATGCGCGGCCCCCACCAGCCGATCATCTGCTCCTTCACGGCGACGGGGCAGGGCGCGGCGGCGTGGATCACCGCGCGCAGGCTGGTCACATCGTATCTGGCGCGAACATCTTCCGGCAGCTTCAGGATCTTCACGAACATGGTGGGAACCACCTGGCTGTGCGTAACCCGGTGCTGCTGGACGAGTTGCAGATACCGCTCGGCGTCGAACTTCTCCATCACGATCACCGTGCCGCCGAACTTCTGCACGCTCATGCAATAGCGCAGCGGGGCGGCATGATAGAGCGGCGCGGGCGACAGATAGACCATGTCCGCGGAAAAGCTGTAGAGCATGCCGACAAGGCCTGACAGCGCATCCAGCTGGTCGATCGGGCCTTCGGGCAGCGGCCCGATCACGCCCTTGGGGCGGCCGGTCGTGCCGCTGGAATAGAGCATGTCGCGGCCCGCGCTTTCATCCGCGATCCGCGTGACGGGCTGGCCCGCCAGCGCCGCCTCGAGCGGCTGGAAGCCGGGAATGTCGCCGCCGACGGAAAAGCGGTGGGCGATGGCGGGCAGATCCCTTGCCACGGCGGCAAGCGTCGCGCCCGCGATCAGCAGCTTTGCCCCGCAATCCTGCACGATATAGCCGGCTTCGTCCGCCGTCAGCTTGGTGGAGATGCAAGTGAAGATCAGGCCGCTGCGCTGGGCGCCCCAGCAAAGCGGCAGATAATCGAGATGGTTTTCCAGGAAGATGGCGATGGTGTCGCCGCGCGTCAGCCCGCAGGCGCGATACAGCTGGGCCGCCTGGTTGGAGCGGGCCTCGAGTTCGGCATAGGTCAGCGTCGCCCCGGAGTTCGCCATGATGATGGCGGGCTTGTCCGGCGTGTTGGCGGCGTGATGAAATGGATGCACGTCAAATCTCCCAGGGCGCAGGCAGGTTCCTCGCTCGCCGGCGTTCATGGCAAAGAGAGGGCGGTTTCGCAGCCTGTCAAAAGGCCCTGCCCCGGAAACAGGGCGGACCGGGCCGGAGGCGCCGTGCCGGCGCAATCGCCGGGCGCGCAACCCTTGTTTGCAATCGAAGCACAGGAATTCGCTGGCTTTTTCCACTTGCCTGTGAAATGGAGAAGGCTGCCCGGGAACAGGGCGCGCCGAAAGGCGAAACAGAAGGGTCGAATTCATGCAGATCAAACTGGCGATTGCCGGGGCGTTCGCGCTCCTCATGGGCCAACAGGTGCTGGCCGTCGAAACCGTCCATTCCAGCCGCACGGCGTTCGAAGACACGCTGGGCGCCAGCGTGACGGACAGCTACAGCAACCCGGGTTATGGGTTCGTGCAGAACAACGCCGCCATGTCGGCCGTTCTGGGCGAGACGGACTATGTCTCCACCGGCTTCAACAACCTCAACATCGTGGTCGGCGGCCGCTATTGCGCGGGCTGCAACGGCAGCTTCCGCCTGCTCTTCACCTCCACCTCCGTGACCGAAGGCAATGGCGTGTTCGGCGTCGGCCTCGATGTGTTCGCCAACTCGGGCTATTCGGCGCTGGTCACATTCGGCGATGGCGGAACCCAGCTCTATGCCCTGCCCGGCGGCGGCAGCTTCTGGGGGGTCACCTCCACGCGGCAGGTTTCACAGATCGATTTCGGGCCCGGCGGCAACGCTGCCACCAGCGGCTATTTCCAGATCGACAACCTGACGATCGGGGCCGTGCCCGAACCGCAGACCTGGGCGCTGCTGATCGTCGGCTTCGGCATGATCGGCGCGGCTTCGAGGCATCGTCGCCTCGCGGCGGCCTGACCTTCGCTTTAGCGCCAGCTAGTCCTTCTTCCCGCCGCCGGCCTAGTCTGGCGGCGGGGAGAATGAACCATGGCGAAACCACAGGCGCGGACGTGCCACATCTGCGAAGCCAATTGCGGCATCCTGGTCGAGCTTGAGGGCGAACGGGTCGTTTCCATCAAGGGCGACCCGGAGGATGTTCTGAGCCGGGGGCATGTCTGCCCCAAGGCCACCGCGATTGCGGACCTGCAGACCGACCCCGACAGGCTGCGCACGCCGCTGAAGCGCGTGGGGGCGGATTGGGTGCCGATCGGCTGGGACCAGGCCTTCCGCGAAATCGCGGACCGGTTCGTGGCGATCCGGTCCCGGGGCGGCGCCGGGGGCCTCTATATCGGCAACCCGACGGCGCACAATTACTCGGTCGGCATGATGACGGGCCATCTGAAGCGCGCGCTGGGCGCGCGCGCCATCTGGTCTGCCGGCACGGTGGACCAGATCCCCCACCAGCTGGTGCAGCTGTGGATGTACGGCCACAACAGCCTGTTTCCCATTTCCGACATCGACCGGACGGAAACCATGCTGATCATCGGCGGGAATCCGATGGCCTCCAACGGGTCTGTCTGGACGGTGCCGGGGATCCGCCATCGCATCGCAGAGCTTCAGGCGCGCGGCGGCCAGCTGATCGTCGTCGATCCGCGCCGGACAGAAACGGCGGAGCTGGCGGACAGGCACCTGTTCATCCGCCCCGGCAGCGACCCGGCCTTCCTGATCGCCCTGCTGCTGGCGCTGGACGAAGCGGGCGCCATACGGCCCGGCCGCCTCAGCGATTTCATGGATGGCTTCGAGGAGGCCCTCGCCCTGCTGCGCGGGTTCGACATGGCCGGGCTGTCGGCCCATTGCGGCGTGGCGGAAGCGGACATCCGGGCCGTCGCGGCGCGGCTGGGCAATGGCGGCCCTGCTGCCGTCTATGGGCGGATGGGTGTGTCCACGGCGGAATTCGGCACGCTGAACCATTGGCTGATCCAGTTGCTGAACATCGCGACCGGCAATCTCGACCGCGTGGGCGGGGCAATGTTCTCCAACCCCGGCGTAGACCTCGTCGCGCTGGCGGGCCGCGGCAATCATGGCCGCTTCTTCAGCCGGGTTTCCGGCATTGCCGAAATCATGGGCGAGCTGCCCGTCGTGACCATGGCCGAGGATATCGCGACACCCGGCGACGGACAGATCCGCGCGCTGTTCACCATCGCGGGCAATCCCGTCCTCTCCTGCCCGGACGGGCAGGCGCTCGATGCTGCGCTGGAGACGCTGGACCTGATGGTCAGCGTGGACATGTATGTGACGGAAACCAGCCGCCACGCCCATTACATCCTGCCGCCCTGCGGGCCGCTGCAGAAGGATCATTACGCCCTGTCGCTGGGGGCGATCGCAGTCAGGAACTATGCCAAGTACAGCCCCGCGCTGCTGCCGATGGGGGCGGACGAGAAATCGGACTGGGAGATCGTCGCCGGTGTCGCCAACGCGATGCTGGTGGCGCAGGGTGAAGCCGCCCCGAACATCCGCCACCCGCGCGATACGCTGGATCATATGCTGCGGCAGAGCGCACACGGCATGACGCTTGCCGAGGTGGAGGCGCATCCCCATGGCATCGATCTGGGCGAGCTTCAGCCCGGCCGCCTGCCGGAACGGCTGTGCAACGAGGACAAGCGGATCAAGGCACTTCCGGCCGCGATCCCGGCCGAACTTGGCCGGTTCGCCGCCCGCATGGCCGAAGCCGCGCCCGACCAGCTTTTGCTGATCGGCCGCCGGCACATCCGCTCGAACAACAGCTGGCTGCACAATTCCAAGCGACTGCTGAAGGGGCCGGAGCGCTGCACCCTGATGATTCACCCGGCAGACGCCGATGCCCGGGGGATCGCGGACGGCCAGCCCGTCACCATCAGCAGCCGGGTCGGCGCTGTGACGGCCCCCGCCGAAATCACGGACACGGTCATGCCGGGAACCGTCAGCCTGCCGCACGGCTGGGGCCATGGGCGCGAAGGGGTGCAGCTGTCGGTGGCGGCCACGCGGCCCGGTGTCAGCCTCAACGACCTGACGGACCGGCAGCGCTTCGACCCGCTTTCGGGCAATGCCGCGCTGAACGGCACGCCGGTCACGGTCAGCCTGGCGGCCTGAGGGCCCGGCGCGCGGACGCGCACCGGGCCGGTCGCTCAGAAGCTGGTGGACAGGCCGAAGTTCACGGAGCGCCCTGCGCCGGGCACGGGGCGGAGATCGCCCGTCGCGGCCCTGTCGCCCAATGACATGCCGCCAAGCGGCAGATCATGGCCCTTGTCGAACAGGTTCATGGCCTCGATGCTCAGCCGCACGCCCTTCAGGCTGTAGGCCGCCCGCAGGTTGACCAGCGCATAGGCCGCCGTCTGCGGCTCGTTGCGTTCATCGTCCACGCGCGTCTTTTCCGCGACCCAGTTGAGATCCGCACCCAGTTCCAGTGCACCCTGCCGATGCGCCAGCCCCAGCAGCAGGTTGGCGGGCATCTGGTGATAGAGCGGGCCATCATCGGCCAGGTTCTGGCCCCGCAGCCAGCTGAAACTGCCCGTCAGCCGCGTCGCATCCTGCCCCTTGCCCTTGTGCAGCGTGACCGCGCCGGACAGATCAACTCCCACAAATTCAGCCTCTTCATTGGCGAACTGCAGCTGCACGAAACCTGTCGGCATGCCCATCATGTCGGTCATGGCCTTCAGGAACCTCGCGTCGATATAGTCGTGGACGCGGGTATAGTGGGGCGCGATCTTCAGCGACCAGGCATCCGCCTTGCCGCCCAGCGCCAGTGCGGCGCTCAGCGTGTCGGCCCGTTCCGGCTTCAGGTCCAGGTTGCCGACATAGCCGTTGCCGTCGCCATACCAGCCGATCATGCTGCTGGACATGTTGCCCCGCCCCCAGGCGTAGCGCTCGTAAAGGTTGGGGGAGCGGACCTTGTGGGCATAGCCCAGCTCCAGCGTGAGGCCGTCGGATGCCGCCCAGCTTGCCAGCAGTGAACCGCTCCAGTTGCTGTCGGTGCGCTTGCGGTCGGCTGCGTTGAAGGCAGCGGCGGCCATCGCGTCGGTCATCTGCATCATGCCGGTGCCATAGGGCTGCACCTCGCCCGTGTTCATCCGCACCTGATCGAAGCGGAGCCCGGCGACGGTCGTGAACCGGTCCGTCCAGCGCGATTCCCATTCCCCGAACAGGCCCAGCCTGTCCCGCGTGCCGCCGTTCACATTGATGAAGGTGTCTGGCCCCATCATCATGCTGCCGGGCACCGGCGGCCACCAGTCGTTCAGCCACTGGTGGTGGAATTCGCCGCCCAGCCGCAGCGTGTCCGCAGTGGAAAGCGGGATACCCAGTTTCAGCGCTGCGTTGGCGCTGTGGACTTCGGTGTTCATCGGCATGCCGCCGTCCGCCGTTCCGCCCTTGTCGGCCAGGAAGTTCATTTCATGATCGGTATCCCGATAGCCGGCCGCGACGTCGAGCGTGCCCCAATCGAACGACCCCTGATAGCGGCCGTTCAGGAACCAGCTGCGGTTGGACGTCATGTCCATGTGCTGGTTGGGAAACCCTTCCCGCGGAGAGAAATGATATCCGCCCTTCAGCTGGAACATCCCGGCATCCGAATGCCAGGCCAGCGCAAGGGCATGATCCGTTTTGGCATATTCGGTGGAATGGATGGTGCCCGGATCGCCGCCGGCGCGGATGTTGCCGGATTCGGTGTAGGATCCGCTGTAGGTGGCGCTGAGGTGCCGGTTCGCGACCGTCAGGCTGACCGCGCCGCCAAGGCCGTCGCCATTGCTGCGATAGGAGGCGGAGGCGCGGCCCGTGACGAGCGCCGCATCACCGGTTGAGAAGCGGGGCGGGGCGCTTTCCACCCGGATCAGCCCGCCGATCGAGTCCCCGCCCAGGCTGACGGGCGACACGCCGGTGATCACGCTGACGGACTGGATCGTCTGCGGATCGGTGTAGGACAGCGGCGTGTTCATGTCGTTGGGGCAGGAGCTGTCGATCGGCTGGCCATCCACGAGGATGCCGAGCCGCTGTTCCGTCAGGCCCCGGATCACCGGCATGGACGAAAAGCCGCCGCCGGTGCGGGCGTCAACGCCGGGCAGGTCTGCCAGCAGGGCGGCGGTGTCGCTGCTGCCGGCCTGTCGCTGATCGAGCCGGTCCCGCGTGAGCGTCTGCGTGGTGAGCGGCCGGCTGGACAGGGTGGAGGGCCCTTCATCCATGCGGACGGAAAGGGACAGGCCTTCATCCGGACCCTGTTGGGCAAGGGCCGGACCTGCGAAGGCGGCGGATGCAAGAATGGCGGCGCGCAACGCGCGCGAAGTGCGTTTCATGATTGCGGAACTTCCGATGAAAACTCTGATCTGGCAGCCGTGGCCGCCGTGGGTTCAGGTTGTCAGCGGACGGTGGGCGGGCCAGTCGCCGGAGGGGGCAGAGAAGCCGGGCCTGCGGCTGGCATCGGCGCGGGCGCCGAAAAGCCCTGCGCAAGCAGGTGGCGCAGGTTGAGCAGCGCAACAGGCGCGGGGATGGCGCCCAGGGCCATCATGCTCAGCGACTGGAAGGCGCAAGGCATGTCGGCGGAATTGCCGCCGTCCTCGCCATGATTGCCGCCATCCGGCTGGACGGCGAAATCGACCGAGCGCCCCGCGGACATGGCCGAGCAGAGCCGGATGGAAACGAGCCGTTCCCCGCCAGAGGCCGGCATATAGCCCTGCGGCACCAGCGCCCGCACGAACAGCGCGAACAGCAGCACCGGCAGCAGCAGCGCGAAGCGGTCGCGAATCATGGTGCGCATGAACGGCATCGGCGGCGCCCTAGCCGCGCTAACCGGGCCTGTCACATGGTCGCCGTGTCGCAGCCGGTCGCCGTTCTTCCTCTTCCCCTTTCGTGCTGCACTCGCTAACTCGCGGCACGTGAGCACGAAACCAACCTGCTTTCAGGACATCATCCTGACGCTGCATGCCTATTGGTCGGCGCGTGGCTGCGCCATCCTTCAGCCCTATGACATGGAAATGGGCGCGGGCACCTTTCACCCGGCAACTACGCTGCGCGCGCTGGGGCCGAAGCCGTGGAAGGCCGCCTATGTGCAGCCCAGCCGCCGCCCGTCCGACGGGCGCTATGGCGAGAACCCGAACCGGCTACAGCATTACTACCAGTATCAGGTGATCCTGAAGCCGTCGCCGGACGACATTCTGGAGCAGTATCTGGGCAGTCTGGAAGCCATCGGCATCGACCTGAAGCAGAATGACATCCGCTTCGTGGAGGATGACTGGGAAAGCCCGACGCTGGGCGCCTGGGGGCTGGGCTGGGAGGTCTGGTGCGACGGGATGGAGGTGACGCAGTTCACCTATTTCCAGCAGGTGGGCGGGCA